>CAMDAY010000012.1 GCA_945888895.1 Dehalococcoides mccartyi
GGTCTTCGAAATCCTCAAGCAGTACATGCCGCAGCTCGGCGGCGGCGACCACGGGCAGCGCCCTGCTACGCGCGCGGCCCCGGCGGCGCGGGCCCGCGCGCGTAGCAGGGCACGGGGGCCAGGCCCTCGAACAGATCGCCGGAGTTGCCCTGCCCGGCGTAGGCGCCCCCCGCGTGGTTATCCGCGTTGGGGGCGCCTCTCTTTGTGTCTCGCGGCCGACGAGGTGGGACGGGACGCCTCCCCTCGGTTGGACCTCGTCACAGCTCGCGCCAGGAGCCGTGCCGCTCCGCGCGAGCGCCATGAGGGGCACCTCCCGCGGTAGGCTGCGGGCATGAGGGACTCGCACAAGCGGCTGCTGCGTGAGACGGGTATCGCCGCGCTGCTGATGCTGGCGATCGGGGTGACAGTCGTGGTGCTGTACCGGGCGGTGACCGGGCTCTCGCCCTGGCCCTATCTCATCATCGCCATGATCGGCGCGACCGGATGGGGCACCGTGATGCTGGCGCTCTGCTCGCCGGCTCGTCGAAGCTAGTCGCGGCCTCGACGCTCCACGCTATGGGCGCGCCGGTGCGCTGACGTTGGAGCGCAGGAACTCCACCACGCGGGTGACGTACTCGTTCGGGAACTCTTTCAGTCCCTCGCCCAGCCCCGCTCCATGCGCGACCCACAGCGTCTTGGGCTGCTGCGCGGCGGCGAAGATCTGTTGCGTCTGGTCGGTGCGCGCGTCGCTGTCCTCGATGATCAGCAACGGGCGCGAGAGTTTCGCCACCGCCTCCAGGGGCGCGCGGTCCTTGATGTCCTCCGCGATGCGCCGCTTCACGAGATAGGTGGTCAGCGATCGCAGGAACCCCGGCACCGCGACCGTCTCGTCGAGGGCGTCCCGCAGCGCGAGGTTCAGAGAGGCGTACGGCGCTTCCGCGACCACGGCAGCGATCCGCTGATCCTCGGCGGCCCCCATGATCCCGATCGATCCGCCGAGCTCGAGACCCATGATCGCAATGCGCTTCTGGTCCACGTCCGGTCGCTTGCCGAGATAGTCGATCGCACCGAGGACATCGAGCTTCTCGCGCTCACCGAAGGTGACCGCGACCCGCGCGGAGTCACCGGCGCCGCGGGCGTCGAAGAAGAACACGTGGAAGCCGGCATCGGAGAGGAAGCTGGCGTAGGGCAGCATGACGTCGCGCGTCCCGCCGTAGCCGTGCATCAGGATCACCGTGGCGTTCGGCGTCGTGGTCGGGGCTTCGCCGCGTGGCGGCGCGGCGGCGAGGAACCAGCCGGCAAGCGCGGTCTTGTCGCGCGCCTCGAAGTCGATCTCTTCAACAGGGAACGGGAACTGGTCGAGGTACGGGGTGTTCTTCGGCGGGTCGGGCTCAAGCACGGCGTCCGCCGCCACGTACGCGACGAGGAAGAACATGATCAGCGCCACGATCGAGGTGCCAACGAAGTAGCTCAGGTACAGCAGGCGACGGTTCACGAGGCACGCCCGATGCACTGGATGTGTACGAACATGAAGAACGCCTCCGGGCTCTCCGCCCACTCGCGCCAGCCGCGCGCGATCGCCTGCACCTCGTCGTCCGTCGCGATGCCGTACTCGATCGCCTGCGAACGGAAGTTGGAATGCAGCGCGCGCTCGGCCCACGACCGGCCCCAGTCGGACGCCTCGGCCTGGTCTGACATCAGCTCGACGACCGCGGTGATCTCGACATCAACGAACCCGGCGGCGGTGACCCACGAGCGGAGGCGACGGCCGGCGTCCGGGTCCGCACCGTTGCGCGCCGCGATCGCGTGGTACACCTCGAGCCACCGGTCCACGCTGGCCGAACGAGGCCATGCCGTCATCGTGGCGTAGTCGGCGTCCCGCACGGCGACGAGGCCGCCGGGCCGCAGCACGCGACGCATCTCCGTCAGCGCGTCGACCGGCTCCCCGAGGTGCTGCATGACCTGGTGCGCGTGCGCGATGTCGAAGCTCGCGGTCTCGTATGGCAGCGCGTACACGTTCGCGGTCGCGAAGCGCACGTTCGTCACACCTACCTCGGCAACATGCGCAGTGGCGGTGGCGATCACGTCGGCGGAGACATCGATGCCGACGACCTCGCCCGGCGCGACAGCGCGCGCGAGGCCCGAGGTGATCGTCCCGGGACCACAGCCAACGTCGAGGAGGCGCATGCCGGGCTGGAGGCGGGGCAGCAGGTACGCCGCCTCGCGCTCTGCCGTGCGTCGAGCGTGGCGGCTGACGACGGACGCGTGGTGACCGTGGGTGTAACGGTCGGCGGGCGTCTCCGCAGGGTGGGGCTGCTCGCTCGTCATCGTGGATTCGAGGTTAACCCAGCCCCCCGCTACGCACGCGCAAGGGGCCTCCGCAGCTCCGAGACGCGGCGCAGCGGAGTCCTCGACATCGCGAGTGCCGCTGAGGTGCAACGGTGGGACGGCCCACCCTTACCGCTCCCGGCGCGGGAGGGGCCAAGAAGGGAAGGACGAAGTGTGAGGAGCTGCGCCCCCGCACTCCCGGCGGAATCGGCGTTTCTAGAAAGCCGATTCCGAGCAGGGATCGCACCAATCGGCCTCGAAGTCCTCGGGGGCCCGACGATCCCAGCGTGCGCGAAGCAGCACGATCCGGACGGGGGAGCCCGAAGGGCCAAGCCCCTCGGATCTCATCCCCCCTTCCCGCGCAGGGAAGGGGCAGGGGGGATGGACCGCCCCGCAGTTTGAACCCGGACGCTCCTCGGCCGACGGTGACACCGCCCGACTCCGCCCGGCTCCGTAGCCTGCACGGCGCCGTACCTCGAGGCGGCGCGGTACGCTCCTCGGCATGGCAAAGGGCAAAGAGGGGCGAGCGATGACACTGGCCGTCGAGGCGGCACGGGCGGCCGGCGTGCCCTTCGAGGTGCTCGAGTACGCCCACGACCCCGGCGCGGAGGCCTACGGCATCGAGGCAGCCGAGGCGCTGCACCTGGACCCCGCGGTGGTGTTCAAGACCCTCGTCGCGAAGCTCGATGGCAAGACGCTCGCCGTCGGGATCGTGCCGGTGGCGGCGCGGCTTGACCTGAAGGCGCTGGCCGCGACGCTCGGGGCGCGGAAGGCCGAGATGGCCCCGCCCGCCGAGGCAGAGCGTGCGACCGGGTACGTCCTCGGCGGCATCTCCCCCATCGGCCAGAAGCGCGCACTGGCGAGCGTTCTCGACGCCTCCGCGCTGCTTCACGCGACCATTCATGTCAGTGCGGGCCGTCGAGGCGCGGAGATCGCGCTGGCGCCGGCCGACCTCGTGCGGCTGACCGGCGCTCAGGTCGCCGAGATCGCGCGCGACCAGCCAATGTAGCCTCGGCCATGGCCCCCCACCGGTCGCCCGACCGGGCGAGCGGCCTATGGGGTACCTCGCACGGCGTGCTGGTTGCCCCATAGGCCGCCGGGCGGCACGCTGTCGAAGTCGAACCACAACGGGTCACGCCGGTGAGTGACACCGCTGGGAGGGTCAGAGGCCTGTGAACTCCAACCGCATTGTGATTCTGGCGATGTTGGTGATCTCGTCGCCGGGCCTGCTGCTCCAGTTGAGCGGCACCGACCTCGGCATCGTCACGAACACCGCGCTGTTCGGTATCTCGATCGTCGCGGCGGCGTTCATCCTCGCATGGTCCGCCGAGGCGGCCGAGATGGACATCACACAGGGCCTCGCGGTCGCGTTCGTCGCGCTGATCGCCGTGCTGCCCGAGTACGCCGTGGACATGTCCTTCGCGTGGCAGGCGGGGCAGGATCCCGCCTTCGCGCAGTACGCGGTGGCGAACATGACCGGCGGCAACCGGCTCCTGATCGGCGCGGCCTGGCCGATGCTGGTGTTCATCCTCTGGGCCCGTACGGGAGCGAGGAATCTCGTCCTCGAGCGCACGTACTCGATCGAGGTGGTGTCGCTGGCGGTGATCGCGCTCTACGCCCTGCACATCCCGTTCAAGGGCAGCATCGAGCTCTACGACGCCGTCATCCTGACGATCGCGTTCGTCGTATACATGTACCTGGTCTCGCGCGTGCCATCCGAGGAGCCCGAGCTGATCGGCCCGGCGCGGCTCATTGGCTCGCTGCCGCGCACGCAGCGCCGGGTCACCCTCGTCCTGCTGTTCTCGTACGCGGCCGCGGCGATCCTGGCCTCCGCCCACCCCTTTGCGGAGGGGCTGGTGCACACCGGCACGGAGCTGGGGTTCGATGAATTCCTGCTGGTCCAGTGGATCGCGCCGCTGGCCTCCGAATCGCCGGAGTTCCTGATCGCCGGCATCCTCGCGTGGCGCGGGCGCGCCGGGGTCGGCATGGGCGCGCTGCTCTCCTCGAAGGTGAACCAGTGGACGCTGCTGGTCGGCGGCCTGCCGGTCGTCTACGCGATCTCCAGCGGCGACCTCGGCGGTCTGCACCTCGACGACCGCCAGACCGAGGAGGTCCTGCTGACCGCCGCGCAGACGATGTTCGCGACGGCAATCGTGCTCAGTCTATCGCTGGGCCTGTGGGAGGCGCTGGCGCTCTTCGTGCTGTTCTCACTGACGTTCGTGTTCGAGAGCACCCAGGTCCGCCTCGCACTGTCCGGCCTGTACCTCCTGCTCGCCGTGGGCATGGTGATCCGCGAACGCGCCGAGATCCCGAAGATCCTTCGCAGCTTCCGGAACACCGTGAAGGGGATCGAGGAAGAACCCACCGAACCGCAGGTGGGCGCGCACGGCGGCCATCACTAACGCAATACGAGCGCTCGCACACAACCGAACAGGGGGCCGATCGGCCCCCTGTTCCGTGGCTGAGTTCGCAACGGTTGGGGCTACTCGCGGACGACGAGCACCGGACACGGGGCGTTGCGGATCACGTGAGCGGTCACGCTGCCCAGCACCGCGCCGAGCACGCTGGCGGCGAGGCGGCTGCTGATCACGATCATCGTGGCAGCACGCTCTGCGGCCATCCGCTCGATCGCCTCGGCGGTGTCCTCCCCGCGCTCCACCTCGACGACGTCGATGGTCGTGCGCGCGCTGTCGAGGGCGACTGCCGTGGCCGCGTCAGTCAGGGCGTCCTGCACTTGCTGCCGGACAACGACCATCGCTTCCGCTGTGGTGGGCGCGACGACATCCGCCGCGTCGGTCAGCGGGTTGAGCACACGGAGCAGCACCACCTCGGCGCTCGTCTCCCGGGCCAGTGCGGCCGCTTCGCGCAGCGCCGCCTGTGCACCCTCTGAACCGTCGAACGCCACCAGCAGTCGCATCGAGTCCTCCTGTACGCCGCCTGCATCGTAGCCGAGCACAGCCCCGCAGCCGAGCCCCTCGGGCTGACCGTCCGGTCAGGTCAAACATGCAAGAAGCCTCGCACGAGAAATAGCTGGAGACGGCAATGCAATGCCAACACGAAATCGGTACTATCCGCCTGTCATCACTCGGTAGAGGCGGTGCTGACCGCCGGACCGGAGCCCCCCATGGAAGTCGTGGCCGCGGTCGTCCTCACGACCCTGTTCGCTGGCGCACTCGCCGTGATCTTCGGCCTGACCGCCCTCCGGAACGCGCGAACGCACTAGCCTGCCGCTCACCATGGCGGCGGGCGGGGCATTGCGCGCGCCTCGGCAGTACGATCGGGATATCGATCGTGCCGGGAGGCCGCGTGCCGGAACCCATCTCCTTTGCTATGCCCCCCGCCATGCCGCTCGAGTTCGGCGCGCTGCCCGGCCGTGCGTCCGTACCCGCGACCTCGACGGATGGCGCGCGCGTGCTGCTGGTGTCGACGTACGAACTGGGGCACCAGCCGATCGGCCTCGCCTCTCCCGCCGCCGCGCTCCGCGGCGCGGGACACGAGGTGCGCACGCTGGACCTCGCCGTCGACACGGCGACACCGGGCGTGCTGCGGGACATCAACTTGGTCGCGATCTCGGTCCCGATGCATACCGCCGCACGGATCGGCCTCGAGTTCGCGCGCGCCGTGCGGGTGTCCGCCCCTGACCTGACAATCGTGTGCTACGGCATGTACGCCTCGCCCCTGCACGCGCAGCTGACCGGCCCGGATCGCGCCGACCTTGTCATTGGCGGTGAGTACGAGGGTGGCCTGCTCGCGCTGGCGGGGCGCATCGCTGGACGCGCGAGCGAGGCCACGATCCCCGGCGCGGGCGCGGTGCCGCTGCTCACGCGCCAGCGGTACCTCACCCCGGATCGTCGAGGGCTCCCCAGCCTCAATCGCTACGCTCGCGTGCGGCGCGCCGACGGCGAGCATGCTGCGGGGTACGTGGAGGCGACGCGGGGGTGCGCCCACTCCTGCACGCACTGCCCGATCACGCCCGTGTACGGTGGCGCGCTGCGCCTCGTGCAGCGCGAGGTCGTCCTGGCAGACATCGCGCAGCAGGTAGAGGCGGGCGCGCGGCACATCACCTTCGGCGACCCGGACTTCCTGAATGCCGTCCCACACTCCCTCGCCATCGTCGAGGCGCTGCACGAGCGCTGGCCGGACGTGACTTACGACGCGACGATCAAGGTGGAGCACCTGATGGAGCACGCGGCCCTGCTGCCGCGCCTGCACGAGACCGGCTGCATCTTCATCACCTCCGCGTTCGAGTCCTGCAACGACGCGATCCTCGCGACGCTGGAGAAGGGGCACACGCGCGCCGACATGGCCGCCGCGCTCGCCGCGACCGAGGCAGCCGGACTGCCGGTGCGACCCACCTGGGTCGCGTTCACCCCGTGGACCTCCATGGACGATGTGCTGGAGATGCTCGACTTCATCGCCGAGCACGAACTCGAACGGCACGTCCAGCCGGTGCAGTACGGACTGCGCCTGCTGCTCCCGCCCGGCTCCCCGCTGGTCGCCCGCCTCGCCGCCGAGGGGCGCCTGGGGGCCTTCGATGACAACGGACTGACGTATACCTGGCGTGCACTGGATCCGCGCGTAGACGCGCTGCAGGCGGAGCTGAGCGCCCTCGCCGAGGCGGCTGCGGACCCGGCCGGCACAGCGGGCTGTGACTGCGGCGACGACGCGTGTACCATCGCCTCAGAGGTTGAGGACACGGCCATCACGTTCGCGCACGTCCGGGAGGCCGCCTACGCCGCCGCCGACCGCGCCCCGTCGACGGCGACCGCACTCAGGGGGAACCTGACGCTGGTACCCGGCCTGACCGAGTCGTGGTTCTGCTGTGCGGAGCCCACTGCGCAGCAGATGACCGTGTTCCAGCTAGGGGGGCCGCCCGTCCCGGGCGCGCGCGTCTAGCCGGTGCGCTGGACGGGGGGTCGCGCGGGATCGTAGCGTTTGCCTCGGATACTCTGTGTGCCGCCCTTGGTGCTGCCTGCAGGCACGCCCGCACACGCTTCGCGGAGGAAGAGCATGCGAATGACGACGATCCGGCGCACGGCCCTGCTCGGGCTCCTCGTGCTTGGTGTGGGTGTACTGGCAGGCTGTACGAAGCACGGCGACGAGGCCCGCGAGCGTCAGATCGAAGCGCAGGTCCAGCTCGCGGAGCGTGCCGGGGTGAAGGTCGAGAAAGCCGCCGACGGCACGACTTCGACGAACGCGCCCGCCCCCTCGAAGAGCGGCGGCGTCGCGGACGGCCCTGCCGCCCTCGGTCAGCGGATCGCGACCGCCAACGGCTGCGTGGCGTGCCACACCATTGACGGCAAGGCCAGCGTCGGCCCGACGTGGAAGGGCCTCTCCGAGCGCAACACGGAGTTGGTCAGCGGCGGCCCCGTGAAGGCGGATGACGCCTACCTCAAGGAGTCGATCACGAACCCGAACGCGAAGGTCGTGAAGGGCTTCGCGCCGAACCTGATGCCCGCGACCTTCGGCAATTCCCTCAAGCCGGAGGAGATCGACCAGATCGTCGCCTACATCAAGACGCTCAAGTAACGCGACGCCACGTAACGAAAGGGGCGGCCGTGAGGCCGCCCCTTTCGTTACGTGGCGTCGAGGTGCCGGTCGGGAGGCAACTCATCCGCCCACCTCGTACGCTGGATGGGCAGCATTGAGGGTGGCATGGCCGACACGTATCCGGGGAACCTGAGCGAGGCGGAGTTCCTCACGGCGTACGCGGGACACGCACTGCGGAAGCCGCAGGTGGTGGCCGACAACGTGCTGACGGGCATCTTCCTGACGGACGTGCGCTACCGCGGCGCGCTCACCGCCCTCCTGGTGCAGGAGTCGGTCGAGGCGGCGCGGCGCCTGGCGGCGGTATGGGTGGCGCTGACCGATCGCACGAGGCCAGTCGCACGCTCGCTCGCGGGACCGTTGCCCGACACCTCGGCGTGGGTGCGCTTCGCGCGGGCCGTCGAAGACGCGGCAATCGCGGAGCGTCCCGCCGCCCTGCTCCGCGCGATGGCGATCGACGACAGCGCGCTCCAGAGCGTCGAGGAGCTTTGTGCCTTCCAGGGCCTCGCGCGCTTCGAGGTGCCGATGCGCGTGCACGAGCCGGGGCCACCGACGGCGACCGTCAGCGGCACGAACCCCGGCGTACTGCTGCTCTCGAACACCACCCCGAACGCCACGGGGACGGGCGATCCGATCGAGGCGCGCATGTCGCTCTCAGACGAGCAGATCATCGCCCTCGGCGACGCGACCGGTGACTTCACGGCGTGGGCCGGCGACTTCCTCGGCGCGTACATCGAGGGCCGCGCCGGGGCGCGCTAGCCGCGTGACAGCGTCGCGATGAGGATCCCGGTGGCGACCGAGACGTTGAGGGAGGTCACCGCCTCGCCCTTCGGCGCGATCTGGCACACCTCGTCGCAGGTCTCGAGGGTGAGACGGCGCAGGCCGTCTTCCTCGTTGCCGACGACGAGGAGCCAGGGGCGGTCGCGCGGGATGTCCTCCACGCTGCGCTCAGCGTGCTCCGACGATCCGAGGATCCACAGGCCCGCGGCCTTCGCCGCTTCGAGGGCGCGACGCAGGTTGGTCTCCACGGCGAACGGCACGGCCTCGACGCCCCCGCTGGCAACGTCGTAGACGACGGCGGAGAGCGGCGCCGCACGGTCGGAGGTCATGACGATCCCACGCACGCCGAAGAACGCCGCGCTGCGAAAGATCGAGCCTACGTTGTGCGGGTCCTGCAGCGAGTCGAGCGCGAGCCACAGTCCGCCGCCCGCAGCGTTCGAGTCCCTCCCTCGGGAGTACAAGGCATCGAGGGAGATCGGGGCGCGCTCCTTCACGGATGCCTCGGGCCCCGCGCGGCCACCCTCGCGCTCGCGGCGTCGAGGATCGGCGCGCTCGCTGTTGACGACGGGCGTGCCGAACTGCTTCGCCTGCGCTGCCACGCGCTCCCACCCGCCCGGCGCGCGGCCCCCGGGCAGCCGGACGCTGAACACATCGGCGGGACGTGACTCGAAAGCGGCGAGGACGGCGTGAGGATTGCGCAGTGCGAGGGTCATACCTCGCACGGTAGCGCAGCGGCCCCGGAAGATCGCTGGAGAGTCGCCACCTACACTCGGAAACATGCGCTGGATCGTCGCCATCATCGCCGTCGCCTCCGCGGTCTTCGCGACACTCACGCTGTCCTCGGGCATCGACGTGTGGGCGCAGACCGGGCCAACGCCCACCGCCATTGCCATGCCGCAGGCCACCTCGACGCCTGCGCCGGCGCCTGTCGCCTGCACCGGCATCGCCGCGACCGATGCGCGCCGGGCGGCGTGTGGCGTCGTGGTCTCCTCGACACCTCGTGCGATCACGTGGCAGCACGAGGTCACACCGATCGAGGCCGCACTCGCGACGCCGCGGCTCGCGTTCCGGGGCACTCGCCCGCGCGTCGACTCGCGCCCGATGGACACCGTGACCGTCTGGCACCGCGACGCGACGACCGGCGCGTGGCAGTCGTGGACCTCGACGCCCGTCGGCCCCTTCGCGACGCTCCGCGCGTTCGAGCCGGGCGAGACGTACGAGGTGGTCGCCAGTGTTGACCTCGACCTGAGCCTCGCGGCGGTGCGTACCTCGGTGTTCTCGGGTGCGCGCATCGTGTCGCTGTACGGACACCCCGGCGTCGCGACGATGGGCGCGCTTGGCACCTACGCGACCGCGGGCGGCGCGGCAGCCGCCGTCGAGGATCTCGTCGCGCTGTACCAGCCGCTCAGTGGCGAGACGAAGGTCGTGGGCGCGCTGCACGTGATCACCGCCGTTGCGCAGGCCGACGCGGGCTGGGACGGCACCTATCTGGGACGGATGTCGATGGCCGCCATCGCCCCGTACGTCGAGGCGACGCTCGCGCGCGGACAGCTGCTGTTCCTCGACGTGCAGGTGGGCTGGAGCGACCCGCTGGCCGAGGTGCGCGCGCTGGAGCCGCTCCTCGTCGAGCCGCACGTCCACATGGCCCTCGACCCGGAGTTCGCGACGAAGGCCAAGAACTGGCCGCCCGGCGAGTCGATCGGCTACCTGACTCCCGAGCAGGTCAACGACGTGCAGTACTACCTGCGCGACCTGAGCGCACGCGCCGGGGTGCCCTCGAAGGTGCTGGTGCTGCACCAGTTCCGTAGCGACATGCTGTACGAGCCCGAGCGCATCGAGCAGGTGGCGGGCGTCGACCTCGTGATCGACATGGACGGCTGGGGGCCGCCGTGGCAGAAGCTGGACGGCTACCTCGCCTATGCGCGCGCGCCCTACGCCGAGTACGCGGGCTTCAAGCTCTTCTACCTGTGGGAGGTCCCGGTGATGAGTCCTGCCGAGGTGATGGCGCTCGCCCACCCGCCCGACTACCTGATCTACCAGTAGTCCCGTCCCCTCTCCTGCGAGGCGGGAGAGGGTCGGGGTGAGGGTTCCGCCTCCCCCGCGACGGCGGACAGACTACTTCCCGTCGAAGGCGCGCTGGAGCTCGGCTACGTCGAGCTTTTTCATCTGGAACATCGCGGCGGTCACGCGGGCAACCTTCTCGGAGTCCGGGTCGTTCAGCATCGCCTCCCAGCCCTTCGGGACGACCTGCCACCACAGGCCGAACTTGTCCTTCAGCCAGCCGCAGTTCTGCGAGTCCGGGTCCCCGCCCTCGCTGAGCCTGTCCCAGTAGTAGTCAACCTCGGCCTGGTCGTCGCACGGGATCTCGAAGGAGACCGCCTCGGTGAACTTGAACATCGGACCGCCGTTGAGGCCGATGAAGGCGTGCCGTTCAGCTCAAACCCCACGGTCATGACGGAACCGGGCTCCTGTCCGTGCTGTTCCCTGCCGACCCCGGTGAAGCGGGTGACGCCGCCCATCTTGGAGTCCTTGAAGATGCCGGTGTAGAAACGCGCGGCCTCCTCGGCATTGCCGTCGAACCACAGGTTCGGTCGGAGCTGGCTCATCGAGTGTTCCTCCTCGGGGGCGGCGATGCGGTCGCGTCGAGGTTAACGAACCGGCGCGCTCAGATCAGCAACAGACTGGCAGTGCAACAGGCAGGGGCGGCCTCGCGGCCGCCCCTGTCGTGGATGCACGGCGGACCGCCGAGGGGCTAGCCTTTCGTGATCTCGTCGACTTCCTTCATCTCCTCGGCGGTCAGGCGCCACTCGGCGGCGGCGGCGTTCGCGCGCACCTGCTCGGGCTTCGTTGCGCCGGCGATCACGCTGCCGACGTACGGCTTCGTCGCGAGCCACGAGAACGCGAGCTCGAGGATGGTGTGGCCGTGGGCAGTTGCCCAGTCCTCCAGCTTCTGCGCGGCGGCGAGGTTGCGCTCCGTGAAGAAGCGGTCGGTCTGCATCCCCGGCGACGCGAGGCGCGTGCCGGCGGGGGCGTCCTGGCCCGGACGGTACTTGCCGGTGAGCATGCCGCTCGCCAGCGGGTAATACGGGAGCAGGCTCTGGCCGTAGCGCGTGATCGCCGGGATGTGCTCCGCCTCGACATCCCGGTTGAGCAGGCTGTACTCGACCTGCGAGGAGATGAACGGGACGTAGTGGTTCATGCGGGAGGTGATCTCCGCCTCGGCCACCTGCCAGCCCGCGTAGTTCGAGGAGCCGATGTACCGCACCTTGCCGGAGGACACGAGGTCGTCCATGGCGCGCAGCGTCTCGCCGATCGGGGTGATCGGGTCCGGGCGGTGCATCTGGTACAGGTCGATGTAGTCCGTCTGGAGGCGGCGCAGGGAGTTCTCGACGGCCTCCATGATCCAACGGCGCGAGCCGCCGCGGTGCATCGGAGCCTGGTCGAAGGCGTTGCCGAACTTGGTGGCGATCACGGCCTCGTGGCGGCGCCCTTTCAGCGCGGCGCCGAAGAACTCCTCCGACTTGCCCTGCCCGCCGTAGATGTCGGCCTCATCGAAGAGGTTGATGCCAAGGTCGAGCGCCTCGTTCACCACCAGCGCGGTGGCGGCGGCGTCCATGCGGCCACCGAAGTTGTTGGTGCCAATGCCGACGATCGAGACCTGCAGGCCTGAGCGGCCCAAGTTGCGGTATTCCATGGTTCGAGTCCTTCTATTCCCACGCGGGACGGTTCGCCGTTGCTGGGTGACGCGGGGACGAGGCGCGACCATGCGGTCGATGTCAGAGCGCGAAGAGCACCGGTGCGTATACGAAATGAGCGCGCCGAGTATACCCCGGCGCGCTCATCGAACAGCGCAGTACGCGTGAGACATGCGGGCGATGAACCCGCGGTGCCGCTACTCCTTGAGCTTCTTCTTGGCCATCTCGCGCTCCGCCTTGAGGGCGGTCTGCTTCGCGCGCTCCTCGACCTTGGTGCCCTTGGTCGTACGCAGGCGCTTCTTGACGTCCTCTTCCTTGCGGGTGGTGTCGTCGATCACGCGCGCACGGATCTCCGGGTCGACGTGCTTCTTCGCCTCCTGGAGCAGCTCGTACGTCTCGATGTCCTCGATCGAGGGGCGCTCGGTGGGCTCCTCCGGGTTCAGCTCCGGGTGGCTGTAGCCATCGCTCGGGCCGGAGATCGGCGCCGAGACGCGCTTGCCGAAGTGGTAGAACGAGCCGTCGTCCGGGATGCGGCGTGGGTACCCGTCGCGGTACGTGAACATCGCGAACTCGCGCGAGACGATCCGCTTCGCGTCCTCGTCACACTCCGGACACGGCTGATCCATGGACGCCTGCTTGGCCGGGCGCAGCAGCTCGAAGACGCCGTTGCAGTCGGCGCAGAAGTACTCGTAAAGCGGCATTCGGTGATCCCTCCCCCTGTTCTCTCATGTTACGGGAGAACAGCGCCCTCCGGCGGGGGCATTCTACGTGACAACGTGCGCGTTAGGCGCGCCCCAGCGCGTCGAGGTATGCGGCGTGCGTCTCGGCATCGAAGCAGACGAGGACGACGCTCGCCGGGAGCGCCTCGACGGCGAGATGGTTGCGCACCTCCCGCAGGACGATCGGGATCGCTCGGGCGAGCGGGAAGCCGTAGATCCCGGTGGCGACCGAGGGGAACGCGACGCTCTGGGCCCCAATCTCACGGGCGGCCATCAGCGATTGCCGGTAGCACTCCGCGAGCGTCACCTCTTCGGCCGCCCGTCCGCCGCGCCACACCGGCCCGACCGTGTGGATCACCCAGCGCGCCGGGAGGTCGTAGCCGGCGGTCACCTTCGCCTCGCCAGGCTCACAGCGGCCGAGCAGCCGGCACTCCGCGAGGAGCCGCGGCCCCGCCGCGCGGTGGATCGCCCCGTCCACCCCGGCCCCGCCGAGGAGCGTCGAGTTGGCGGCGTTCACGATCGCGTCTACCGCGAGCGTGGTGATATCGCCGCGCAGCGCCTCGATCCGTTCGAGGACACCCGGGGAGTGGTTGCCGGTCATTGCAATCCTTCCGTAGCCCACGCCCCCCCCAATCCGCGAAGATGGGGGGTGGATCGGAGCAGAGATGCCATTTTATGTCATCGGTGGAATGTACGAGGACACGACGTTCCTCCGCCTCGTGCGGCCCGAGCCGACCTCCGGGCCGTTCGACACCTACGAGGAGGCAGCCGAGGAGTGGTCGGGGCGCTCCCGCGCGACCATCGACATCGCGACGATGCGCTTCCGGATCGTGGAGGCGGACGCGACGCCCCCCGCAGGTGGCAGCACGGTCGACATCGAGGGGTAGCGGGGACATCGACGCGCGCGTACCGGGCGTTCTCGGTAGGATGCGTGCGTGGGAGGTACCGAACAGTGAAGCCACACGCCGCCAAGGGCGACTACGAAGCCGCGTTCAAGGGGTTCCACTACCCCATCTCGCGCGCAGCGGTGCTGACGAGCGGCCGCGACAAGGGCGGCATCGACCGCGAGGTCGGCTACGTCCTCCGCCTGCTGCCGGAGCGCAAGTTCGCGAACGAGGACGAACTGAAGGCCGCCGTGCGCGACGTCTACCGCGCGCAGGGTGTCGAGGAGTCCGCGCTCCCGCTGTAGCGCGTCTCTCATCGGTGAGAACGAAGAAGGACTCCCGTGAGGGAGTCCTTCTGGTTGTCGCTGTATCCCCGCATCCGCGGGTCTGCGTCGAGTGGATCTAGTTGTCGAACGAGACGAGCTGCACCTCGAAGTTCAGCGCCTTGCCGGCGAGCTGGTGGTTCGCGTCCACGGTGACGCCCTCGGGCCCGATCTTGGTGACCTTCGCGGGACGCCCGCCCAGCTGCACCTGCTGGCCGACGGTCAGCCCCTGGGGCGCCTCGGCGGCCGGGACCGTGATGACGTACTGGTCGCTGCGGTCGCCGTAGGCGTCCTTCGGCTCGATGTGGACCTTCTTGCTCTGGCCCACCTGGAGGCCGGTGACGGCCAAGTCGAAGCCGGCGATCACGTCGCCCTTGCCGACCGTGAACTGGAGCGGCGCCTTCCCCTTCGAGGAGTCGAACTGGGTGCCATCGTCCAGGGTGCCGGTGTAGTGGACGGAGACCTTGTCACCCGCCTTCGCCAAGCGGCCTTCCTGGCCCGGCCGGACCGTCGCGGTTCCTGTGGCCGCGCCGGCCGCCGCACCCCCTGTTGCTGACGTGGCGGTGGGATCCGTGGTCGCCGCCTGGCCACACCCGGACAGCAGCAGGATCGCGCCCAGCGCGCCCGCCACTGCCGCCGTGCGGCTCCTGCCGATGAGTCCGTGAAGTCCGAGTTTGCTCATGCTTCAACGTTACCCCAGCCCGCCACCATCGTCCGCTCCCTACGCGGAATCCAGACGCTCGCGCGGTCGAGGGTGACGACGGCGTGCCACGGCGCGTAGGCTCATCTCATGGCACGCGATCCGCTGAACCTCGTCTGGATGGACCTTGAGATGACCGGCCTCGAGCCGAGCCGGCACGTGATCATCGAGGTCGCGACCCTGGTGACAAACGCCGACCTCGAGATCCTCGCGGAGGGCCCGGTGTTCGCGATCACGCGGACGGCTGAGCAGTTGTCGCTGATGGACGCATGGAACGTCGGCACGCACGGCGCCTCGGGCCTCCTCAAGCGCATCGCCGAAGACAGCGTACTGATCGAGGAGGCGGAGCGAGAGACGCTCGCCTTCATGCGGAAGTGGGTCGCGAAGGGCCAGTCACCCCTCGCGGGGAACTCGATCGCCCAGGACCGCCGCTTCCTGCGTCGTGAGATGCCGAAGGTGGACGAGTTCCTGCACTACCGGAGCGTGGACGTGAGCACCATCAAGGAGCTCGTCCGCCGCTGGTATCCCTCGATCAAGACGCCGGAGAAGAAGCAGGCGCACCAGGCACTCGACGACATCCGCGAGAGCGTCGAGGAGCTGCGCTGGTACCGCCAGCACGTGTTCATCCCACCGCCGGCAGCGCCCGCCGCGCCGACGACCCCCTCGGACGCCATCGCCGCCGAATAGCGCAGAGGGAGTCCTCACCCTGCCCTCTCCCGCGCAACGGGGGAGAGGGGGCGGAACCCCCTACTGAACACCTCGCAACCTGCCGACACTCCGGACAAGGCGGCATGCCGGTCGCCTGAACAGAGAGCAGGCATGAGCGTGCCTCGACCATCTGCTGAGGAACTGACCGAGGGCGAGATCCCCGTCTCCGCCATGAACGAGGGCGGCCCCTCCGCTCGCGTCACCGTGGCCGCGCTCATGTCCGCGCCTCTGATCACGATCGCGCCGGATGCCGAGCTCTGGGAGGTCCGCGCGACGATGCAGGCCCATGGGGTGCACCACCTGATGCTGCGCGACCGCGGCAAGATCGTCGGCATCGTCTCCGACCGCGACATCGCCCACCGTCTCAGCGCCGCCGGACCCGGCGTCGCCTCCCGGCACGATGACGAGGCGATGCGCCGTCGCGTGTTCCAGGTCGCGTCGTACAACATCGCGTCTATCGACATGCACGCCACGATCGAGGACGCCGCCGCGCTGATCATCGAACGGAGCGTGTCCGCGCTGCCGGTGACGGATGGGGAACGCGGATACGTGGGCATCGTCACCACGCGCGACCTGCTGCGTGGACTGCTCGCCTGCGTCCTGCCCACCTCGGACACGACGAGCGCCGCCTAGCTTCCGGGGCACGAGCGATCACCCCTCGTTTGGCACGCACCCTCTGCGTCGTCTAGGCTCGCCCCGTCGAGGAGGCAGACGATGGCGGACGGTGCACTGGCGGGCGTGCGGATCCTGGAGTTCTCGCAGATCGTCGCGGCCCCCTTCGGCGGTGTGGTGCTAAGCGACTTCGGCGCGGACGTCGTGAAGGTCGAACCCCTCGACGGCGAGGCGTACCGCGCCTCGGGCGCGATCGTGCCCGGCGAGGGCAAGCGCTTCCAGTCACTCAACCGCGGCAAACGGTCGTTCGCCGTGGATCTCCAGACGCCCGAGGGTCAGGCACTGATCCACCGGATCATCCCGCAGTTCGACGCGGTGCTGATCAACTACCGGCCCGGCGTGCCGGAACGCCTGAACATCGACTACGACACGCTCAAGGCGATCAACCCGGGGATCATCTACGCGACGATCACCGGCTTCGGCGACCGCGGGCCGCTGGCCGGCAAGGGCGCGACCGACCTCGTCGCCGGCGCCTACACCGGGCTGATCGCGGGCGACGAGAAGATCGGCGACAACGACGAGCCCGAGCAGATGACGCCCGCAATCTCCGACTACGTGACGGGCATCGCCTGCGCGATGTCGATCACGGCGGCACTGCTGCACCGCGAGAAGACCGGGCTGGGCCAGCGCATCGACGCCTCGCTGCTCAACTCCGCGCTCGCGATCCAGGACTTCTATGTGATGCGGCAGGACGTCACCGACGCCGTCCTGCGCGACCCGATGGTCGACCGTCTCCGCGCGATGCGCACGGAGGGCGCGACCTTCGCCGACCAGGTGCGCGCGCGACGCGACTACCGCTGGGCCGGCGCGGGGCCACCTCGGCTGTACTACGCCGGGTACAACGTGAAGGACGGCGCGATCGTCCTCGGCTGCCTGACGAAGCCGACGCGAGCCGGCGCGCGCGAGGTGCTCGGCATGCACCACGAGACCACTGACGACGAGGCGTTCGACCTCACCGACCCGGCGCAGCAGGCGCGCGTCAGCGCGTGGAAAGACGAGATCGCGGCGAAGATGCTCACCCGCACCGCCGCGGAGTGGGTCACGGACTTCGAGGCTGCCGGGGTGCCCGCGGCGCCCGTGCAGTTCCCGGAGGAGATGGCGGACGACCCGCAGGTGCTGGCGATGGACGTGATGGTGGAGTTCGACCACCCCGTCACCGGCCACCAGCGCGTGGTGGGGCCGATGGTGCGGATGTCCGAGACGCCCACGCGTGCCTCGGGCCCCGCGCCCGCTCTCGCCGCCCATACCGTCGAGGTGCTGCTGGAATGCGGCCTCGACGCGGCGGAGGTGGAGGCGCTGCGCGAACGGGGCATCATCCGCTAAGGTCTCAGACACGAATCCCGCCAACCGCCGCCGGCGGATCAATAGCGAAGGAACCGGACATGCTGATCGAATTGCGCGAGTACACCGTGCGCCCCGGCAAGCGGGATGAGTGGGTCAGGATGATGGAGACGGAGATCATCCCGTTCCAGATCCAGAACGGCATCGCCGTCCTCGGCTCGTTCGTGTGCGACGACAACGAGAGTATCTACGTGTGGATTCGCCGCTTCGAGGACGAGGCGGACCGCGTGAAGAAGTACGAGGCGGTCTACGAGAGCGACCACTGGAAGAACGTGTTACTCCCGAAGATCGGCCCGCTCGTCGACCGCGAGAAGCACCGCATCACACGTCTGATCCCGACGAAACTCTCGCCGATCCAGTAGCGCAGCGAGCCGCGCGAGAACACAGCAACGGCGCCTCGCGGGGCGCCGTTGCTGTGTCCCAGGCCGCGTGGGAGCGAGACCGAGCGTGGCGTGGGTAGTGACGACTGGAGTCCGAGTGGAAACGCAGGGCGGCCCACCCCTGCCCCTCCCGGCGTGGGAGGGGTTCTGAGGAAGAGAACCAACTGCGAGGAGCTGCGCCCCTCACACTCCCGGCGGAATCGTGCGTTTCTAGGGAGCGATCTCGACATGCGCAAAGCAGCACGATCCGGATCGGGACCAGAGTGCGTCGCCCGCTCGAGTTTTCGACGAGGACCAGCGCCGAAGCACAGCCCGGTTCAGAACCCTCGCCCACGCAGTGGGAGAGGGCAGGGTGAGGGTCTGCGGAGGAGCAGTCGATGACCTCGGACGAGCCGATCGAGATCGCGGGGGAGCGAGGCGTCGTGGCGGGTCGCTTCACCTCGAGCCGGACGGGGGGGCCCGCGGGAGACGGGCGGGCGGTGTTGCTCGTCGGGGGTGCGGACGGGGGGTTCGAGGGGCCGGCGGAGGCGCTCTACCCGACGCTCGTCGAGGACTTCGCGGCGCGGGGGATCGCCTCGCTGCGCGTCGACTTCCGGCTGCACCGCTTCCCGAACGATGTCGAGGAGGGCGTCCACGATCTACTGGCGGGCATCGAGTGGCTCGAGGCCCGCGGGGCCAGGCGGATCGTGCTCGTCGGGCACTCGTTCGGCGGGGCGGTGGTGATCGAGGGGGGTGTGCGCTCCTCGACGGTCGCGGGGGTGGTGACGCTGGCGACGCAGACGGCGGGGGCGCAGCGCGTCGACCTCCTGTCGCCGCGGCCGATCCTGCTGATCCACGGACGGGACGACACGAGGCTCTCGCCACGCTGCTCGGAGATGCTGCACGAGGCGGCCGGTGAGTCGAAGCAGCTCGCCATCCTCGACGGTGCGACGCACAGCCTGCGTCAGGCGCGCGAGGACGTACGCACGCGCGTCCTCACGTGGGTCGACGAGGTGCTCGGGACGAGCTAGACGGAGGAATCGAGAAGCGCGAGGCGATCCGGCAGCAGTGCGGCGCGCAGGAACGAGCCGAACGAGCGAGCCCACGTGTCCTTGCAGGACGGCTTCGCGAACGTCGCGTCCACGACCAACGCGCCCGCGCGCTCAACGTCTTCGTCGGTGCCTTGATCGAACATCGCGACCAGCACGACTCCCATGCGGGCACGCCACTGCATGGCACGCTCGATGAACAGGCCGTTGCTCGCGGCGATATCCACGAGTACGACGACGGTGCTCGGGGCCGCCTCGATCCACTGCTGCGCGGCATCGGGACAGCGGAACAGCTCAATCGAGATGCTGTGATGATCCTCAGCCGCGAGGCTCGCCAGCATGCGCGCGTCCTCCGGGCGACCATCGAGGATCGCGATCGACCGCGCGAGCGGAACAGGATTCCCCTCCATCAGCACACCTCCTTGCCGTCGCCGGACGCCCCCCGGTCGGCCAGCCGACTCACCACTGCGGGCACTTTCGCAGGCGTGCGCTATGGCCCGGGTTACGCGTGTGTTCAGAATCGGTATCGCGCAGTCGCCAGCTAGATCATCGGCCAGGGGACGCAGC
>CAMDAY010000013.1 GCA_945888895.1 Dehalococcoides mccartyi
CACCCCGTGGTGGCTCGAGGATCTGCGCGCGACCATGGAGTTCCCCCCGGACGCGTACATGCTGCCGAAGATCAACAGCCGCCAGGACGTGCAGGCGTTCGCGGGCGAGGTGATGCAGCTCGAGCAGCAGTACGGGCATCCGCTGGACAGCGTGAAGTTCATCGTCCTCGGCACGGAGACGCCGCGCAGCGTCCTCCAGCTCGACGAGCTCCCGCGCGCCAGCCGCGTCTCCGCGCTGACCTGGGGCGCCGAGGACCTGTCGTCCGCGATCGGCGCCAGCCGCAACCGCGACGAGGCCGGCGTGCTCCTCGACGTGTTCCGGTACTGCCGCGTGCAGACGCTACTCTGCGCCGTTGCCGCAAACGTGCAGCCGCTCGACACGGTGTACGTCGACTTCCGCAACACCGAGGGCTTCCGGCGCGACTGTCAGGAGGCCGTGTGGATGGGCTTCACTGGCCGTCTGACGATCCACCCGGACCAGATCCCCGTCGTCAACGAGCTGTTCACGCCGTCCTCGGACGACATCGCCGCCGCGCACGAACTGATCGAGGCGGTCGAGGTGGGACGCGTCGAGGGTCGCGGGGCGATCACCTTGCGCGGCCAGATGGTGGACGCAGCGCACATCGGCCGCGCGGAGACGGTACTGGCGCGCGCCCGCCAGGCCGGGCTGATCTAGGGGCACCAGGATGGCGAAGATCGAGTTCGATCCGTCGATGCTGGTGAACGCGCTGACGAAGGCCGGCATCTTCGAGCCGGTCGAGCGGGCTGCCGTGCAGTGGAGCGGCTATTCGCTCCGCTCGTGGGCGAGCACCGACCGCGAGGGCGTCCCGTACATTCCGACGCTGCTGCTCACAACGATCGGACGCACGACCGGCGAACTGCGCTCCCACGCGCTCTTCTATCTCCGCGACGGACGCGACTTCATCATCGTCGCCTCGAAGGCCGGCTCACCGACGCACCCCGACTGGTACCGCAACATCGAGGAGAATGCGCAGGCGTGGGTGGACGTCGACCGCCGCCGAGCCCCCGTGCGCGCCGAGGTCCTCGACGACGCCGAGCGCACCCGCCTCTGGCCCGCGCTGGTCACGATGTGGCCGCGGTACGAGGATCACCAGACGAAGGCGGCACCCCGGATCGTCCCGGTGGTGCGCCTGCGCCCGATCCGCTAGCGGCTGGGCCCCCCACCCCCTCCCCCGCGAGGGGGGAGGGGGTGAGAACTACGAGAACTGGAAACGCACGATCCCGCCGGGAGTGTGAGGGGCGCAGCTCCTCACGGTTGGTTCTCTTCTCTGAACCCCTCCCGCGCCGGGAGGGGCAGGGCTGGGCCGCCCCACGCGGCCACCTCGGCAGGACTCCCGCCCGAGATCTACGCTCCCGCGCCGGGGCCATGCGAATGCCCGGACTCACCGGTGCCGTGCGAGTGCCCGCCGTGCGACCACGTGCCAGCTCCGCCGCCCGCGGGCGCCGTACCGACCGAGGGCGCACCGCTCTTCACGGACGCACCGGAGCGCCCGATCGCCGTGAAGACACGTCGCGCGGGCTTGCCGCAGACCGGACACGCCGCGGCATCACGCGCGGCCGAGGCCTTGCGCGTCACCTCGAACTCCACGTCGCAGGGGTCGCAGCGGAACGGGTAGATCGGCATTTGCGGCGGCGTTCCTCCTCCGGCATCATCAAGGGCATCTGCGAATACTTGCAATAAGGCGGGTTTAACCCGCTCCGACGGGACGGCGCGCGATGGCTCGAGTCATGGTGATCGGGGACAACAGCCTGCCGTGGGAGCGCACGCACGAGCTGCGCGCGCTCTGCCAGTCGTACGCCGCGTATCTCGGCGAGCCGGTCGAGTTCATCTGGGCGCGCCCGGAGCTGGCCGGCCTCGCGCGTGACGCCGTCGCGCCGATGAGCGGCGACGCGCCTGTGGAGACGCTGCTGCCGTTCCGGGTGCAGACGGAGGGCATGCCCGCCGCCGCCATGGTCTCGGACGACCAGGGCAACGCCGACTGGTCCGCGATGTGGGAGTCCTTCTGCGAGCTGGCCTTCTTCGGCGGCCCGCCGCATCGAGGTGACGACAATCGTGTCCGAGCGCTCGCCGAGATTCCCCGGGCGATCCCGAACGGCACCTTCGACCCGATCGCCGAGATCCGCCGCGGCATCTACCTGACCACTGGCCTGTTCTCGGAGCCGTCCGAGATTCCCGGGTGGCTCGCGATCTCCTGCCGCTCTCGCAAGCACGCCGCCTGGATGTGCGCCTGCATCCTCCTCGAGAACGTCGACGCGCGCCTCGACGACGAGGAGCGCCTGCTCGTCCCGGCGGCGCCCTCGTTCACCCTCAAGGACGAGGTGAAGAGCGTGATCACCGTCGTCGCAAAGGTGCACCACTACTGGGAGATGCACGCCGTGGTGTACGGCATCGAGTAGCCCTCGACGTCCCGCGCTCGCAGGGAGCCAACCGCGTAGGATGCGCCGATGGTGAGACGGCTGCTTCCCGGGGTGTACGAGGGCTGGATCGTGGTTGCCGGCGGCGGCGTCATGATCCTCGCGATCGGCTCCATCTTTTTTTGGGGCATGGGCGCGATCTTCAACGAGATGATCGCCGAGTTCGGCTGGACCGTCGCCGCAACGGCGATGGCCTTCTCGCTTCGCACCGAGGTCTCCGGCGTGGCCGCGCCAGTCATCGGCGCAATCATGGACCGCATCGGCGTGCAGCGCGTGATGCTCGTCGGCGTCGTGCTGACGGCCCTCGGCTTCGGCTACATCTCCATCGTCGACACGCTGTGGGAGTTCTACGCGGGGATGGTGCTCGCGGCGATTGGCACCTCGGCGTGCGGCTACCCGGCGTGCTTTGCCGCCGTCGCGACGTGGTTCAACCGTCGACGTTCCAGCGCGATGGCGATCATCACCGTCGGCGGCGGCATCGGCGGGGCCTCGACGCTCGTCGTGGGACAGCTGGTCGAGGAGTTCGGCTGGCGACTCGCGCTGCGGCTGCTCGCGGTGTTCATCCTGTTCGCCGGCCTCGCGATCGCCGCCAACGTGCGATCGCGTCCCGCGAATCACCCCCAGCCGATGGATGGCGTGGCCAGCGAGTCTGTGACCGTGCGCGCGGCAGGCGATATGTGGGGCGTGCCCATCCGCGAGGCACTGCTGTCCCGGCCGTTCATCATGATGTCGCTCGGGCTGATCGCGCTGTCCTTCGCGACCAACGCGGTGGTCGTCCACCAGATCCCGTACTTCGAGCGCGACCTCGACACGTCGAAGGCGCTCGCGGCGACCGGCGTCGCGGTCTTCTCCTTCGTTTCCATCGCCGGGCGGCTGGGGATCGGCGTGCTGGCCGACCGCTACTCGAAGCGATCGATGCTCGCGCTGACGGGCGTGCTGACGGTCGTCGGCGGGACGATCCTCGCCTTCGCGAGCACCGCCACGATGGCGATGGTCGGCATCCTCGTGATCGCTCCCGCCTTCGGCGGCCTGATCCCCGTGCGCCCGGCGATTCTCGCAGACTACTTTGGCACGAGGCACTTCGGGACGATCAACGGCGTCGCCACGCTGGTGACTACGACTGGTGGCGCGGCGGGCCCGTGGGTGGTGGGCTGGATGGTCGACGTCAGCGGGAGCTACATGCAGGGCTGGCTCGTCTGCGTGGTGATGGCCGCCGTCGCCATCCCGCTGCTCCTGCTCTCCTCGCCGCCCACCGCGCTCATCGAGCGGTACCGCCCGACAGTGTCCGAGCCGAGCAGTCCGTCCCTCGCCACGCACTGACCTCGGGGCGCGCTACTGCCAGTTATGCGATCGCGCCGCGCGCGCGCAACGCCGCGATCTCCGCGTCCGAGTAGCCAGCGCCGCGCAGCACCTCGTCGGTGTGGCGCCCGAGCATCGGCGAGGAGCCCTGCGCCTCCAGCGGGGTCGCGCTCATCCGTAGCAGCGGGCTGACCTGCGTCTCCTCGCCCGTCACGTCGTGGTGCAGTTGCACCGTCATGTCGTTCGCCAGCGTCTGGGGGTCGAGCATCGCTTCCTCGACGAAGTTCACCGGGCCGCACGGCACGCCGTGAGCCTCGAGGCGCTCCAGCCATTCGGCGGTCGTCAGTTCGCGGAACCGCGCCTCCACCTTGCCGACCTCGATCGTCGCGCGTGCGACGTGCTCGGGGTTGCGCGCGTCGAACTCCGGGTCGTACAGGCCGAGGTACTCGGTCGGGATCGCCGCGCGCACCTTGGCGCGGAGCGACGGCGATAGCGCGCCGACGGCGACGGCGCCGTCCTTGGTCGCATAGGCGCGGTAGTAGACGTTGCCGACGCGCGGCACGCCCCCCGCCCCGTGGGCCTCGAGCACCTGCGCGTACGGGGCGCCCTGCGCGCGGAGCTCCTCGACCATCGCCATCTTCTGGTACTTCAGGTCGTCGCCCAGCGGCAGGTCCATGCCGTACATGCCCTGCATCGCGAGGGCGGTGTTGAGCAGCGTGGTCTCGATGAACTGGCCTTCGCCGGTCTTCTCACGGTGGTACAGCGCGGCGCACGCGGCCCAGGCGATCGCGATCCCGGTGCCGTAGTCTGCCATCGGTGACGCGGTGATCGTGCCCGGCGACCCGCCCTCGTCGAGCTTGCCATCAGCGGCCATCAGCCCGGACACGGCCTGCGCGATGATGTCGTAGCCGGGGCGGTTCGCCCACGGCCCCTTCCGTCCCCACGCTGTGTTGTCGATGTAGATCAGGTCGGGCCGCAGCGCGCGCAACGTCGCGTCGTCGATGCCGAGCTTGGCCGAGACATCCGGCCGGTAGTTGATCACGACGATGTCGATGTCCGGCACGAGCCGGTGGACCACTTCGCGTGCGGCAGGGTCCTCGAGGTTCAGGACAAGCGACTTCTTGCCGCGGTTCAGCGCGTGGAAGTGCTTCGACTCACCGGGCATGAACTGGGAGTACAGACGCCAGGGCTCGCCCTCCGGCGGCTCGACCTTGATCACCTCGGCGCCCATGTCG
Source organism: Dehalococcoides mccartyi (assembly GCA_945888895.1). Lineage (GTDB taxonomy): Bacteria > Chloroflexota > Dehalococcoidia > UBA2979 > UBA2979 > SHYQ01. Next base: position 4,971 of record CAMDAY010000013.1, read on the forward strand.
GAGAGGTTCTGGCAGCCGAACGGGCCGGCGATGATCTGCGAGAACTCGAGGACACGAATGCCGACGAGCGGTCCGGATGCCATGCGCGCTCCCTCGGCGGCTCACCCGTGAGCCGCGTCTGAAGCGCATCCTAGGAGGCCGCCGCTCGCCTGACCACCCCGAGGGCCATCACACCCTCGAGGTAGCCGACGCGACGGTCACGAGGCGCGGCGGCCCGTCACCAGGTTGTAGATCAGCACCACCAGCGCGACGACGAGCAGCAGGTGGATCAGCCCACCCGCGATGTCTACCGCGAAGCCGACCAGCCAGAACACCAGCAGTAGCGCGATCAGTCCCCACAGCATTGGCGTCCCCGTTCATCCTCGGCCGCGCATTGGCGCACCGCCCGAGAGGCACCACGCTAGGGCACCGCCGTCGCGTGCTGGGTAACACGATCGCGCGAACCATCCCGTGGCAGTTGCAACGGGGGCAGGCTGAGCGTGGGTCGCGCGGTGAGGCGCCCCGACTTCGAGGGCGGTCGACGCGGCAGTGTGGGGCGGCCCACCTCTGCCCCTCCCGGCGCGGGAGGAGGTAGAGACGAAGGGGCTCCGCGCTTTCGAGCATCCCGAATCTCGGATGGGGGCGCCATGGCGCGTATGCCAGTTGGCTCGCTATCCCCCTCGCCCACGCAGTGGGGGAGGGCGGGGGGGAGGGTCGCCTCCGGCTAGCGGCGCACGCCGAGGAAGACGGTGTGTCGCTTGCCCTTCGTCCCGTGCGCGGTCACGAGGTGCGTCGAGGGCAGGAAGCCCGCGGACTTGAGCTTCCGCTCGAATCCACGTTCGTTGTCGATCGCCCAGATCGCGAGCCCGCCGCCCGGCCGCAGCGCGCGGTGCGACGCGGCGAGGCCCCCCTGCGTGTACAACCAGGAGTTCCCCTTCTGGGTGGGTGCGCTCGGGCCGTTGTCCACATCGAGCAGGATCGCGTCGAAGCGCTGCGCCTCGCTCTGGCGGATCGTCTTGCCGACGTCGCCCATCACCACCTGCACGCGCGGGTCTTCCAGGGGATTGCCCGCCAGCGGGCCGAGCGGGCCGCGGTTCCACTCGACCACCTCGGGGATCAGCTCCCCGACGATCGCGTGGCCATCCTCCGGCAGCAGGTCGAGCGCCGCGCGGAGCGTGAACCCCATCCCGAGCCCGCCGATGAGCACGCTGGCGCCGCCCCGGGGGTGCGGGCAGGCGAGCGACATCATCGCGTCCTCGGAGCCGTGCATTCGGCTGGTCATCAGGTCGTAGCCCTCGGCGCGGATCACGTACTCGCCGTCGTGACGGCGCAGTTCGAGGGTGCCGCCATCAGGCGTGCGCGCGCTGTCGAGGAACTCCCATGGCTTCATGCCTCAACGATAACGGTCATACCCGTCGGGCGCCCGCTACCCCTCGCGCGTCGAGGGTGGCCGAAGCGGAAGGATCCGCCCGGTAGCGCTGGTTGCATCGGCGAGCAGGGCGAGCGTTGCGATCAGCCCGTCCAGGTCGGCGGCGGCCTCGGCCTTCGGCACGCCCGCCTCGAAGTCCGCCGCGCTCAGGAAGACGGCGGTCGGCGCGTGGATCACTCCGAACCACGCGAGGACATCGCGCAGGTGACGCTCGACACCGAGGGCGTGATCGCGCGTGTTCCCCATCGCCATGATCCCGGCGGGTTTCCCCTCTAGCGCCTCCACGGGGACGACGTCGAGGAGATTCTTCAGCACCCCCGTGAACGACCCGCGGTAGACGGGGCTGGCGAAGAGCACCGCGTCCGCGCCGCGCAGCCGATCGATGACGCCCGCCGTCTCGTCACCCTCCACGGGCGCGGCCCCCGCGAATCCCGTCCGCACGGCCGCGAGGTCGAGGACCTCCACCGTCGCGAGGCTGGCGTCCGAGCGCTGCGCCGCCTCGTTCACCGTGCGGTGCATGCGTCCGGGCGGGGTGACGGAACCAAGGATAATCAGCATTCGTTTACTCATCACGAGACCTCTTCTGTCGGACGCGACCAGAGAACGTTCATCATCCCCGACACGTTCATCTATCGAAAGCACCCGCCCGGCACTGAGATCCGGATCGAATCCCGTTCGCACCACCGGTCGGTACGGTTTTGCTATCTCAGTGATGGTTGTTCGTTACCGGGATGCATCAGGATAGGTTCTACGCTGACGTCATCGTGGGCGAACTGATAGAAGGAACGCATGGCAGCTCCGCTGGAGCACTCGGGATTTTACGATGCTCGCCACGCTGGCCGGCTGCGGCGGAGCGTGTTCATTGCTCGCCGTGCCCGCGCCGGGCGCCGGGCGGGTGGTGGAGGACGCACTCGCATCGGGCTGATGATGCTCGTCCCGATGCTCCTCCTGCCGTTCGCCGTCGCCGCCGCTGTGGTCCTTGGCGCCACGCGGTTCTACGACAACGCCGTCAGGGATCTGGACACTCCCGCCAACATGCTGGCAGCCGTCGCCAACTATGGCGGCGCGCAGATCTACGACCGCAACGGCGTCCTGCTCCACCGCTTCCCGGAGAGTGACGGAGGCTTCCGATTCCCCGCCCGCCTCGACGAGGTCAGCAAGGCGATGATCGATGCCACGGTGTCCACAGAAGATCAGAACTTCTGGAGCGGCAACGGCGTGGACTATCGCAGCACGCTGGGTGCGGCCTACGAAAACTTCCGCGCGACCGGAAATCCGTTCAGCGGCCGGGGCGCCAGCGGCATCACCCAGCAATTGGTGAAGCAGACGCTCATCACTCCCGAGGACCGGACGGCGCAGTCCGTTACCCGGAAGCTCCAGGAGGCGATCTACGCCACCGAAGTCGCCAACCACTACTCAAAGGAACAGATCCTCGAGTGGTACCTGAACGTCATCAACTACGGTGGCGTGTACAACGGCGTCGAGACTGCGGCGCAGGGGTACTTCGGCGTCCACGCCAGCGAGCTCACGCTCGCGCAGGCCGCGATGCTTGCAGGCATCCCACAGTCGCCCGCGCTGCACTCACCGTACTTCAGCTGGGAGGGCGCCAAGTGGCGGCAGGCCGAGGTCCTCGACCTCATGGTGATGCATGACTACATCACGCAGGCCGACGCCGCGAAGCGTGACCCCATCGAGCTGAAGCCGCAAGAGGAGTCGCTGCCGCTGCGAGCCCCGTGGTTTGTCGAGTACATCCGCCAGGAGTTGGTCGCGCGATTCGGGGAACGCTGCGTGCAGCGGTGCGGCCTGAGCGTGACGATGACGGTGGAGCTCCCCGTCGGCACCCCGTCCGAAGAGGAGTAGCGCGAACCATCGAGGATCGCGCCCCGCGCCTCGCCCTGTGCCCGGACTACTCAGCCTCGGGGCGTTGGATCTCGACCGGCGGCGGCGGCCGGTGGAGGTCGAGGTTGTCGAGGTCCTCTTCGTCTTCGTCGCTACGAGGCTTCATCCCGAACAGCCAGCGGATGGCGCGCACGGTGTTGTCGCTCAGGCCGTTGAGCAACGTATACATCACTGGCACGAACACCAGCGTCAGCAGCGTCGAGGAGATGATGCCGCCGATGACGGTCGCAGCCAGCGGTGCGCGCAACTCCGAGCCTTCACCCAACTGGAACGCGGTGGGGACCAGTGCAATCGCGATCGTGAGGCTCGTCATGATGATCGCGCGCAGGCGGGCAGGGCCTGCCTCCAGCAGCGCTTCATGCACGGACAGGCCACGCGCACGGTTCTGGTTCGTCCGGTCCACGAGCAGGATGCCGTTCTTGATCGCGAGGCCGACCAGCAGGATCAGGCCAATCATGGAGAACACGCTGAACTCGTACTGGAACACGAACAGCCCCATCATCGCGCCACCGAACGCGACCGGCAGCGAGAACAGGATGATGAGCGGGTCGAGCAGCGAGTTGTAGAGCACCGCCATCAGCAGATACGCCAACAGCACCGAGGCGCCCAGCGCCGTGAACAGCTGCCCGAAGGCCTCCGCCTGCTGCTGGCTGTCGCCGCCCGCCGACGCGAAGTACCCCGGCGGCAGCACCAGATTGTCGATCGCGGCCTGCACCTCGGGCTGCACTTCTGACAGCGAGTAGCCGATCTGCAGCGAGGCATTCACGTTGACGACGCGCAGCCGGTTGTAGTGATCGATCTGCGTCGGCCCCGACGCCTCGGTGATCTTCGCGACTTGGCTCAACTTCACCGTCGTGCCCAGCGCGGTCTGCACGGGCAGATCACCCACGCTCGCGAGGCTCTGACGGGCCCGGCCCTGTAGCTGGATCCGCACGTCCTGCAGCGTGCCATCGGGACGCTGGAATTTCGTCGCGACCGAACCAGCGAAGGCGGTGCGTACGAGGAGCCCGAGCGACGCGGAGTTCACGCCCAGCTCTGCGGCGCGCAGCTGGTCGACCTCGATCTCCAGCTGCGGCTGACCAACCGGCGCGCCATTCGCGACGTTCACCAGGCGCGGCGAACGCTCCAGCGACGCCTGTATCTGGTTTGCCAGCCCTGACAGCGTCTCGAACTCGGGGCCGGTGAGCCGGATCGAGACAGGCGCAATGCCGCCGCCCGGACCACCGGCGAGGACGCCAACCCTCGGCTGCACGCCGGCAACGCCCGCCACCAGCGTGCGTGCCTCGTCGATGATCGCGAAGACGCTGCGACGTCCGTCGTGGAGAGGAATCAACTCCACCGTGACGGAGCCGTAGCGCGCCTGCCCCGTCGATCCGCTGCCGATCAGCCCGCCGGAGGACACACCGACGGAGGCCGTCACCGTCTTCACCTCCGGCATCGACATCAGGATCTGCTCGATCTGCATCATCGCCGCGTCGTGGGCCTCGATGGACGTGCCGGGAGGCGCCTCCGTGCTGACCTTGAAGTACCCCTCGTCGGAGGAGGGGACGAACTCGACCGGGATGGCGCCCGTCACGACCAGCGCGCCGCCGATGACGATGCTGGTGATCGCGACGGCGATCACCACGATGGAGTGCCCGATCCGCACACGCAGCCCCGGCAGGGTCCAGTGGCCGAGCGCCCAACGCAGCAGGTGGCGGTAGCGATCCTCGAAGGACTCGAACCAGCCATCCCACCAGGCGCCGAAGCGCCCGAAGAGCCCGGCGTCCTTCTCCCCGCCAGACTTCATGATGCGCGCGGCAAGCAGCGGCGTGAGCGTGAACGACACCAGCAGCGACACCAGCGTCGCGCCGGCAATGGTGAAGCCGAACTCCTTGAAGAACCCACCGATGACGCCGCTGACCAGGCCCGTCGGTGCGAACACGACCACATCGACCAGCGTGATCGCGACGGCGGCGAGGCCGATCTCCGCGCGCCCCATCAGCGCCGCGCGGACTGGTCGCTCGCCGCGCGCGAGGTGACGCATGATGTTCTCGAGCACCACGATCGAATCGTCCACGAGGATGCCGATGGTGAGCGTCAGGCCCAGCATGCTCAGGAAGTTCAGGCTGAAGCCCAGGAACTGCATGATGATGAACGTCGTCAGCAGCGTCGTCGGAATCGACAGCAACACGATGCCGGCCGCGCGGACGTTGTGGAGGAAGAGCAGCAGGATGATGCTCGTGAGCACCACCGCGAAGATCAACTCCTCTTGGATGCCCGTGATCGAGGCGCGCACGGAGGGCGTCTTGTCCTGCACGACGATCAGATCGCTCGTCATGGGCAGCGAGGCCGCGATCGACGGCATCGCCGCGCGCACGCCATCCGTGACATCGGTGAGGTTCGACCCGCTCTGCTGGCCGATGGCGATGAGAATCGCCTGCTTGCCGTTCACGCGCGTGGTCTGCGTCAGCTCGGTCGCGCCGACTGTGACCGTGCCGAGGTCGCCGAGGCGGACCGGGCCGGGCGCCACGACGACGCGCGCGAGGTCCTCGGCGCTCTTGTAGAGGCCGGTGACTTCCAGCTCGAACTGGCGCGGACCCTGGGTGATGCTGCCGCCGGGGATCGAGGCGTTCGCGCTGGCCAGCGCGCCCTGCAACTGCGCGAGGCTCAACCCGTACGCGGCAAGGCGACCCGGATCGATCGCGACGCGGACCTCGTCCTTGCGGCCGCCCACCAGCTCGACCTGCGAGACGCCGTTGATCTGCTCGATGCGGGGCAGCACCTGCTCCTTGGCGACGCGATAGAGCTGCTCGGGCGCCAGCGTGTTGTCAGCGACCGCCACCTGCATGACAGCGGCCTGGTCGAAGTTGATCTTCGTGACCGTGGGACGGTTCGCGCCCGTGGGGAACTGTCCGGCGGGTCCGCCGACGCGACGCTCGGTGTCTTGAGCGATCGTCTTCGAGTCCGCCGATTCCGAGAACTCGATGACGACGGAGGAGAAGCCTTGACCCGAGACGCTGGTGATCGTCTTGACGTTGCTGAGGCCCGCCACCGCATCCTCGATGGGACGGGTGACCTGCGTCTCCATCTCTTTCGGGTTGGCGCCGGGGTAGATCGTCGTGATCGCGACGACGGGGATGTCGACGCTGGGGAACTGGTTGATCGGCAGGCCGCGGAAGGCGAAGTACCCGGCGATCGCGAGAGCAAGGAAGATCGCGGAGGTCGCCCCGGCTCGGGTGATCGCGAGCCGCGTGAAGGTCGTCATCGCGCGTGCGTCTCCCCTGCCGGTCGGGCGGCGACTGCCTCAGTCGTGATCTCGAGGTTTACGGACCCTCCGGGCGCCCGGAGGGGCGTTTCACAGCGTCAATTCACCATAGCACCGGGGATCACCGAGCGTGCGATGGCCTCACGCCCGTGCGCAGTACCGCCGAAACAGTTGTGATAGAGGTGCGGCGAGCGTTGGATCGTTATCCGTACTGGACGGAGCGCTTTGTCATGGCGCCGCCGAGCCAGCCGGTGATCGGAAACGACACCTCGCCCGGCGAATCGACGGCAGATCCGAGGGTGACGACCGCCGGCACGAAGTGCTCGCGCGTCGGCAGCGCCCAGTCCACGGCCGGCGCACGTCGTTCGTACTCGACCATGGCGTCAACGTCGCAGGTGGCGAGCGCCTCCTCGGCCCAGTGGTCGAACTCCTGTGCCCAGCCGGGGGTGATCGCGCCGGGGCGGCGGTCCATCAATCGCAGGTTGTGCGTCAGGAACCCGCTGCCCACGATCAGCACACCCTCGTCCCGCAGCGGTGCGAGCTGCCGACCGAGGTCAAAGAGATCCGGGGCGGACAGCGTCGGCAGCGAGACCTGGAGCACCGGCACGTCCGCCTCGGGATACATCGCCATCAACGGGACGTACGCGCCGTGGTCCAGACCGCGCTCGGGCTCTTCGGCGACCGTCTGGGTCTGGCCGACCAGCTCCTTCACGCGCTGCGCCAGCTCCGGCGCACCCGGCGAGGCGTACTGGAGCTGGTAGTACTCCTCCGGGAATCCATAGAAGTCGTAGATCAGTGGCTGCGGCGTGGTTGCCCCGATGGTGAACGGTCGCTCTTCCCAGTGTGCGGAGATCATGAGCACGGCCCGCGGGCGCGGCATGTTCTGTGCCCACTGGTTGAGCTGCCCCATCCACGCGCCGTCTGCGACGGTGGCGGGCGATCCATGCGCGAGGAAGATCGTTGGCATCCGCCCCGAGGTCGCCGCGGGCGTCGAGGTGGCAGGAGCGGCGTTTGGGGTGGCGTCGGTCATCGGTAGATCCTCTCGCGCATCACCCCTTCAGGATAAGCCACGTCGATCCCCCGACGCGGGACGTCGCGCTACGCGGCGCCGCTGCCCTGTCGCTTCGCGGGCGAGTCGTCGAGGACGCTGACCACCGAGGCGAGGTAAGGCGAGTTGGTGAGGTGCTCCTCGTCGTTCGCGGCGAGCGAGGAGGTGGGGGCAGCGCCTGCGCGATGTCCTCCGGCGTCGCGGCACCGCGCTCTGCGAGCATTGCGAGCTGCGACGTGCGGCGGCGGAGGAAGGCGACGGTGCGGCCGAAGTCCGCCGTCCGCATGCTGTCTCCAATCGCCTCGGCGGTACGGCGAGCGGCGGTGAGCTGGGCCTCGAGGCGCGCGACCTGGTCGTCGAACACGGTCAGGGCCGCGTCGATCGCCTGCTTCTCCAGCGCGAACTGGTTGATGAGCAGCGTGTGACGGTGCGGGACCTGCGCGCGGATCTCCGCAATGCGGCGGCGCTCTGCGGCGAGGTCGATCTGCTGTGGCAGGTCGCCCTCCATGCTCTCCGCCAGCGTGAGCAGGTTGTCGTCCCAGCGGTCGGCGAACTCGGTCAACGGGCGCATCGCCTCGTCGAGGTTCTCGGCGAAGCGCTGCCGCACCTTGTCGAGATCCGTGACGAGGTTGAGCAGCGGGGCCGCCTCGGCCTCCACGCGGTCGAAGGACTGCATGATGTCGGCGAGCCGCGCGACGGAGCGCAGGCGCAGCCGCGCGAGGTGCAAGAGCTGCGGTTCGTTGTCGTTGTCGATCATGTCGCCGATATCGGAGACGGGCGTCTGCGCGTAGGCGTGCACCGCCTGCGCGGCCTGCGCGACGATCTGCAGCGAAGGCGGGGCGACCTCATGCGCGATCCGCATTGCCGTGGGAGCTGGCATCGCGGGGGCCATCGCCGGGGCCGCGTAGATCGAGGCGGACGGAGCGGCGGCCATCCGCATCACGACGGGGCGCGGCGACGTCGTCGCCTGGGCGGGCTGGGCCTGCGCGACGGGGGCCGCGACCGGCGCGGGGGCCGCCTCGTAGTACACGGGGGTGGCCGGCTCGTCCTGGAACGCGGCGATGAGACGCCTCGCGAGCCCGGGGCGCGGCGTCGAGGCCGGCCGCTGGGCCAGTCGCGTCAGCGCATCGGGTGCGCTGGGCGTGCTGGGGACAACGGAAGCGGGATTCGCCATGGCCATGAGGACAACCTTCTGTGGCGCGGGCACCTCGGTAGCCGCTTCGCTCAACTCGTCAGCGTTGGATTCGTAGACATCGGACGCGACCGGTGCACCGCCAGACTTCCGGCCGATGCTCAAGAGCAGCAACAGTGCGGGAACGCCGATCAGCACGATCTTCCCGGCACCGGTGCGCGAGAACTCCAGGACGTACCCGGCGTACGGGAGGCTGTACACCATGCGCGACACGGGGAGGTCGGTGGCCACGGGTTCCGGGTCGGCGCTCGCGTTGGCGTCGCCCTTCGTCAGCAGGTTCGTCGTGCCGTTCGCCTCACGCAGGACCTTCACCACGCGGTGGGTCACGGGCGAGCTGGGCGCGGTGCTGTGACGGAACGTGATGATCTCGCCGGCCTGCACGATTGCCGGGTCGACGCGCTCCGCGACGACAAGGGCGCCGGCGGGGATCGCCGGCCGCATCGAGCCGCCGTCAATGATGAAGGAGTCCATGCCGAGGAACGTCGGGATGGCGGCGGCGAGCACGCTGAAGGTGATCAGCGTGAAGGCGAGCATGAGGAAGGTGCGTGCGGCCACGCACCACGTGTCGCGTGCGCGGAGCACGGAGCCCGCATCCGCCAGTCGGCTGGCGGCGCCGCCGTCGCCGAATGAGCTGTTCTGAACCATCCTCGGCACCTTCGCTTACCGTTCGCTCTCCCTAGGGGCCCGTCCGGGCCCTCGTCAGAGCGTTCGCGCGCCCCCGTGAGGGTTCGCCTAGTGAGGGTGCCGGGGAACCCCTACGCCGCGTATCAGGGAGACTCCGCATCTTTGGCCTCGCGCGCCCCATCCGGGGCACCACGGATGTGGTTGGTGCGAGTAGAAACCCTTTATCGGGGATGCGGGAAGGCAATGGTTAAGACTAGGGAGAGCCCCGACGGGGAGGTCTGCCGGAGGCGGATCGAGCAGCCGAGAATCGGTGCAACAGGATTACCGAGTGGATTCGTGCATGCTCTTGCTTCGGCTGGCCCTCGCCTCGCTCCTCACCGCTGGCACCATGGGTAGCTTCGTCGCTGCCGACAGCCTGGCCGTGTTCACGGACTCCGAAGTGAACGCCGCGAACGTCTTCGGCAGCGGCACCATCCAGATCGGGGGCGCGCCCGCCTCGGCCGCGGTGACACTGGCGAACATGGCGCCGGGCGACCTGGTGATCGCGCCGCTGGTCATCACGAACAATGGCTCGCTGCCGCTACGCTACGCGATGTCCACGAGCACCACGAACACGGACAGCAAGGCGCTCGCCGGCCAACTCGAGCTGACCATCCGCGTGAAGACTGCCAGCGCCTGCTCCGTCGAGGACGGCGCAATCATTTTCGCGACCGCCGCGCTCTCGACCGGAGCAATTAGATCGAACGCGCAGGGTGCGCAGGCGGGCGACCGCACGCTGGCAGCCGCGGCGAGCGAGACACTGTGCTTCAAGGTGCAGCTGCCGTTGGCGACTGGCAACGCGTTTCAGGACGCGACCACCACCGCGACGTTCACCTTCGACGCGGAGCAGACTGCGAACAACCCGTAAGCCCGCCGCACGAACCCAACGGACGCGCGACGTGACGTCGATGACCGTCGACCTTCGCTCGAGAATGACCGCCGCGATCGCGTCGTGGCGGTTCTTCGTGTCCGCGATCCTCATCGCGTCAGCATGCACGTACGTGATCCCGATCCAGCGCAGCATCGGCCTGTTCACGGCGACACACTCCAACGTGAGCACGGTGTCGTCAGCCAGAGTGCTCGCGCCCGTCGCACTGATTGCGACCGTCACCGCCCCGGGACAGATCAAGTTGAACTGGGCGCAGTCCGCGAGCGCCTGCACCACCGGCTACAACATCTACTGCATTGCGGATCCCGACGTCACCTACACGTTGATCTGGTTTCAAGGCGGCGGCGCCAGCACGATGTTTGTCGATGGTGGCTTTGCGCCGCTGACGGCGTACACCTACTACGTGGAGGCAGTCTGCAGCGATTGGGTGAGCCCTCCGTCGCCGACCGACACCGAGATCACGCCCTAGCGCATCCCGTCACGAGCGTACCGTGCGCCCGTGTGTATGCTCCCGCCAGGTGGCGCGCTCAGCGGTGCCGCCTGCATAGAGGAGCACCGTCGATGACCACCGGCCCCGCTGTTGACTACCGCGAACGCATGCGCGGCTGCGCCGAGGCGATCGAGCTCGGCGCTCCCGCGATCGTGGTGCCCGCCGACCACGTCGTCATGCTCGGCGATCTGCAGTTCCACTACCTCGATTGGGGGAACGCGCATCTGCCGCACCTCATTCTGCTGCACGGCGGCGGACTGACGGCGCACACGTGGGACATGGCCGCGCTGCTGCTGCTCGACCGCTATCACCTCGTCGCGCTGGACCTGCGCGGGCATGGCGACACGGACTGGACGCCAGATGAGCACATCCACGACGAGCTGAACGACCTGATGTACGGCGACGTGCAACTGTTCCTCGATCATCTCGGCTACGAGCGTGTGTCGCTCGCCGGGATGTCGCTCGGCGGCGTCGCCGCCATCCGCTACGCCGCGGAGCATCCGGTCGGCGTGGAGGCGCTCGTGATGGTGGACGTCGGGCCGGAGAGCATGCGCGAGGCAGGGCAGGCGACGCAGGCGTTCCACCACGAGACCGACATCCTCGAGCGGTTCGAGGACTTCCTCGACCGCGCGGTGAAGTTCAATCCGCTGCGCAAGCGCGAGCACATCGAGTACAGCCTGACGCACTCGCTGAAGGAGACGCCTGAGGGGTGGACGTGGAAGCAGGACCCGCGCCCGCGTGACAACGGCGCGCTGGTGCCGGAAACGGAGCGCATCGCCTCATCAGAGCGTCGTGCCGCCGAGCTCTGGACGGCCGTCCGCGCGATCACCGCGCCGACGCTTGTCCTGCGCGGCGAGCACAGTCGAGGTCTCGCGCCCGACGTCGCGGAGCGCCTCGTGCAGGAGATGAAGGACGCGCACCTCGTCACCGTCGCGGGGGCGACCGGCTACATCCCCGGCGACCGCCCGAAGGACTTCGCCCGCGAAGTGGACGCCTTCCTCTCCGCTCTGCCGAGGTAGCGCCGACCCGGCGGAGCCTCGACGGGGCGAGTGACGTTCGAGGATCAACCGTGGCGCGGCCCACCCCCGGCTCTCCCGGCGCGGGAGGGGAGCGAGAAACAGAGGAATCAACTGTGAGGAGTTGCGCCCCTCAGACTCCCGGCGGAACTTGATGTGGCCACGGTGGGTGAGTGCGACTGATTCGCACCGCCGCCGAAGACGGCGATGCGGAGAGATCCGCTGTCGGGATCCTCAAAAGGGCGAAACCCTTTGAACTTCATCCCCCTTCCCTGCGCGGGAAGGGGGCAGGGGGATGGGCCGCCCCCCAAGCACCTCGACCGCAACTCGCCCCGTCGAGTTCACGCCCGCTCCCGCCGCTCCGGCGCAGCGGCCGGACATACCCCCACGTGGTACTCTGCACGCTCCACACCGACACCTGCACTGACCGAGGAACCCCACCCATGAGCGTGCTGTTCACCCCTATTCGTCTTCGCGGCCTCGAGATGCGCAACCGCGTCTGGGTCGCCCCGATGTGCCAGTACTCCGCCGACAACGCCGACGGCGTCCCGACGGACTGGCACCTGGTCCACCTCGGATCCCGCGCGAGCGGAGGGGCCGGGCTCGTCATGACCGAGGCGACCGCCGTCACGGACGAGGGCCGCATCACCCCGTGGGACCTCGGCATCTACAACGAGGAGCAGGTCACGGCCTTCTCCCGCATCACCAAGTTCATCGAGTCGCAGGGCGCGGCGCCGGCGATCCAGCTCGCGCACGCGGGCCGCAAGGCCTCGACGAACCGCCCGTGGCTCGGCGGGAAGCCCGTCGCGCCAGTGGACGGCGGCTGGGTCCCCGGCGCGCCGAGCGCCATCGCCTACAACGAGGGCTACCCGCAGCCACACGAGTACACGACCGCCGAGGTGCACGGCATCATCGACGCCTTCGCCGCTGCCGCGGAGCGCTCGGTGCGCGCCGGCTTCCGCGTGATCGAGATCCACTCGGCGCACGGCTACCTGCTGCACCAGTTCCTCTCGCCGCACACCAACCTGCGCACCGACGAGTTCGGAGGATCGTTCGCGGGCCGCACCAAGCTCACGCTCGACATCGCCAAGGCCGTGCGCGCAGCCATGCCCACGACCATGCCGCTGCTCGTCCGCATCTCCGCGAGCGAGTACGTCGACGAGGGCTGGGACCTCGATCACTCGGTCGCGCTCTCCACGCTGCTGAAGGACGCGGGCGTCGACATGATCGACTGCTCATCCGGCGGCAACCTGCCGCACCAGAAGCTCACGGTTTACCCCGGCTACCAGGTCGGCTTCGCCCGCGCGATCCGCGAGGCGACCGGGATTTCGACCGGCGCCGTCGGGCTCATCTCCGAGCCGAACCAGGCCGAGGGCATCGTCGCGTCCGGCGACGCCGATGTCGTGCTGCTCGCCCGCGAGGAGCTCCGCGACCCGTACTGGCCGATGCGCGCTGCGAAGGCGCTGGGCGCCGAGCACGAGTGGCCCGTCCAGTACGCCCGCGCCAAATAGCGCCCGGTTAGCACATCCGCGCAGCCATCGGCGCGCGGCTACGTTCGTATCGTTCGAGGGCAGGGCCAACACCCTGCCCTCGACGTTTGCTTACACTCGATGCTCGACGCCGAGCCCACCGGCACGACGAAGGCCCTCCAGATGATCCGACCTCGCTTCGCCCTCGCATTCACTTCTGCACTGCTGGCCGCGACGTTGCTCGTCGCCTGCGGCCCAAACTCCGGTTCCCCGGGCGGCAACGCCTCCGTGGCGTCGGCGGCTGAAGTGCAGAGCACCGGAGTGCTGGCCCCCGCGCCCGCCGAGCCGGCGCGGGTCGGTGCGACCCCGCAGACCTCTGCGCCGCAACCGCCGCCGCGCGCCAGCCGCTCCGGCTTCCTGGTCGCGCTCGACCCCGGGCACGGCGGCGATGAGAGCGGGGCGGCGGCATACGGCGTCGTCGAGCGCGACTCCAACGTCGAGTTGGCGCAGCGCGTGCGCGCCTACCTCGTCGCGGCGGGCGTGCAGGTGCACCTCACGCGCGAGGACAACGGCCGCGCGACGGGGCTGATCACGCCGGGCGGGGACACACGCGTCTCCACGCGCAGCGACCTGCAGGAGCGCGTCATCGCGGCAAACCGGCTGGGCGCCGACATCTTCGTCTCGCTGCACTCGAACGGCTCCGGCGACCCGAACATGCGCGGCTTCGAGGTCTACTACGAGAGCCGTCGTCCGTTCGCGGACGATAACTACCGCCTCGCGAAGGAGTTGCTGGATGGTGCGCTGAAGGGCGCGGCGAACGCCGGGCACCCCTCGACGAGTCGAGGCATCATCGACGCGGGATGCTGGCGAAACAACAACGGGCGCTGCATTGGCCTGTTCGTCCTGTCGCCCGGCGGCTCGCCGACGTCCATCGGCCCACAGATGGGCCCGGTGACCGCCAAGGAGGCGACGAACATGCCCGCCGCGCTCCTCGAGTCGCTGTTCATCTCGAGCCCGGACGATGCCGCGATGCTGAAGAGCGACGCGGTGCGCGCCTCGATCGCGAGGGGCATCGCGGACGGCATCCTGCGCTACCTCGGCATCCCCGCGTAGCGTCCAAGGCACCGCGTGGGCCGACGTACCAGCCGGCCCACGCGGCAGCAGGGTGTGCTGCCTCCCGCTGCCACATCGACAGTAGTCGCGCACGAGGTCATCTACGGCCGGAGCATCTCCGACACCGTGACGATGCGCAGGCCCTCGC
>CAMDAY010000014.1 GCA_945888895.1 Dehalococcoides mccartyi
AAGGTGCTGGAGGGCAACCGCCGCTTCGCCGCGCAGCGCCCGGACGTCCCGTTGCACCTCGGCGTGACCGAGGCGGGCATGCCGCCCGACGGCATCATCAAGACGCGCATCGCCTTCGAGCAGCTGATCGCGGAGGGCATCGGCGACACGATCCGCGTCTCGCTCACCCTCCCGTTCGAGGACAAGGGCCAGGAGATCACCGTCGGCCGCGAGTTGCTGGACGACATCCAGAACGGCCGATTCCGCTCCGTGCCTCTGAACTTCGGCGAGGGCCTGAACATCATCTCGTGCCCCTCGTGCTCCCGCGTGGAGAACGAGCAGTTCATCGTCCTCGCGCAGGACGTGAAGCAGATGGCGGCCTACGCGCAGGACCACAAGGTCACGATCGCGATCATGGGCTGCCGCGTGAACGGCCCCGGCGAGACGGACGACGCCGACATCGGCCTGTGGTGCGGCCCGCTGGGCGTGAACCTGAAGCACGGCGAGGAAGTCGTGGGCCACTTCCCCTACGACAGCGTGCTGGAGCAGGCGCATACGCTCCTCGACCGGGTGATCGCTGAAAAGGCAGGGGTCTAAGCAGAAGCGAGCCGGGAAGCGCTCACCCTGCCCTCTCCCATAAATGGGCGAGGGTTCTGAGCGACATCTGACCTCCTCCCCCTGTCCGGCCCCCTCGCCCATTTATGGGAGAGGGTTGGGGTGAGGGCCTCTCGGCTCCCTCGTTCCACTCCAACGCGCGATGATGGACGCATGACCAACAACCGCCCGCCGCCCTCCCTCTCCACGATGTGGGCCATGCAGCCGCGCTTCGAGCGCGACCTCAGCGCGTTCCTCGAACGGGCCGCCGAGCTGGGGTACGAGGCCGTCGAGATCAACCACTCGATGACGGCGGAGCAGGCCGGTGCGATCATGGGCTACTCGAAGCTCGGCGGCGGGCGGATGCCCGTGACGGGCGTCCACGCCCCCGCGCCCCTCGAGCGGCATCCGAGCGCGGGGTGGAACCGTGAGCTGAACCTCGCGGCGCTCGAGGAGACCGAGCGCGCGCTGGCCGTGCAGTACCACCGCGCCTCGATCGCGCTTGCCGCAGAGGCGGGCACGACGCAGGTGATCGTCCACCTCGGCGGCGCGGGGTCGAGGCTGCTCGCGGGCGAGCGCAAGCTGCGCTCGATGTACGACCGCCGTGCTTCGTTGCCGGTGGAATGGAACACTGCAATCGATGAGACAGTCAGGGAGCGCGCCGCGATGGCCGCGCCGTGGCTCGCGCAGGCCCGCAAGAGCCTCGACGAGATGGCGGAGACGGCGGCAGCGCGCGGCGTCACGCTCGCGATCGAGACGCGGCTCCACTACCACGAGTTCCCGCTGCCCTTCGAGCTCGCCGACCTGCTGACGCCGTACCCCTCGAACGTCGCGGGGTACCAGCACGACGTCGGTCACGCCGAGGTGCACCATCGCCTCGGGCTCACCGACAAGAGCGCATGGTGGGATCTGCTCAGTGCGCGCCTCGTCGGCCTGCACCTGCACGATGTCCGCGGGCTGACGGACCACCGCGCGCCCGGCAACGGCGACGTGGACTACGCGTGGCTTGCGGAGCGCATCGCCGCCGCGCCCGCCTCGGCGGCCCGCACCTTCGAGATAGACCAGCACGAGTCGGACGAGGACACCGCGCGCGGGCTGCAGTTGATGCGCGAGCACGAGATCGTCTAGGTTCGCCAGCCGTCGCGAACACGGGCGGAGTGATTGGAGTCCCATGACCCTCGCCTTCAACGATGTCCCGCACATCTACACACGCGTCCGTCCCGAGTACCCGCCGACGTTCTACGACACGCTCTTCGAGATGCTCCCCGACCGCGGCGCGCCCGTCCGCGCCGTCGAGGTCGGTGCCGGCACCGGGCAGGCGACCGGCCCTCTGCTCGCCCGAGGCGCGCACGTCACCGCCGTCGAGATCGGCCCGATCATCGCTGCGTACCTCGAACAGCGCTTCTCGCGGCAGCCCAACCTCACCGTGATCACGAGCCCGTTCGAGGACGCTCCGTTGGCGGAGGGCGCGTGGGACCTCGTGCTGTCCGCGACGGCGTACCACTGGGTGCGGCCGGACGCGCGCATGACGCGGCCGCCGGCGCTGCTCGCGCCCGGCGGCGTGCTCGCGGTGATCGACACGCTCCAGGTGGCGTCCGACGCCGACCGCGGCTACTTCAAGCGCAGTCACCCGATCTACCAGAAGTACTGGCCGAACCAGCAGTACGAGGACTCCCCCGCGCCGGACATTGACCCGCCGATCCTCGAGGAGATGCGCGCAAGCGGACTGTTCGAGGACGTGGAGGTGCGCCGCCAGCGTTGGGACCAGATCTACCCGGTGGACCGGTACATGGACCTCGTGGAGTCGTACTCGAACACGAACGAGCTCGCCCCCGAGATGCGGGCGAGCTTCCTCACCGACCTCCGCGCGTTCATCGAGCAGGAGCCGGGCGCGAGCGTCCTGCGCCCGCTCTCGATCACGATGGTGACGGGACGGCGCGCGGGCTAGGCATCGGCGAGGCCGCGCAGCAGCCAGCCCACGGCGAACGCGAGCAGCGCCGCACCACCGCCGAGGGCCAGCGTCTCGAGGCCCGAGGACCACCACCGGCGCTCGACCACGCGGGCCTTCGCGACACCCGTGCCGAAGAACGTGACGGCGGTCATGCCGGCGCTCCACCAGATGACGTTGCCGGGGATCGCCCCCGGCACAACGAGGTCGACGACGAACACGACGAGCGGCACCGATCCCGCGAGCATGAAGGCAACGAACGTGGAGAGCGCCGCGCGCGTGGCCGACTGACCGTCGCTCGGCAGGCCGTGCTCCTCGCGCAGCATCGTGTCCACCCAGACGTCCTCGTCGCTGGTGATGGCGTCGACCACCTGGTCGAGTGCGTCCCCGGAGAGCCCCTTCGCTTCGAAGATCTGGCGCACTTCCTCCCGCTCACCCTCGGGGATCGCGCGCACCTGCGCGTGCTCCTCCGCGCTCAGCCGCTCGCGGCGCTGCTCCTCCGCGCGCGTGCCGAGGTAGTTGCTGACGGCCATGCTGAACCCGTCCGCAGCGAGATTCGCGAGCCCGAACACCAGCACGAGGCCCGCCGACAGGTTCGCGCCGGTCGCGCCCGCGACCACGGCGAACGTCGTCACTGCGCCGTCGATCGCGCCATAGACGAAATCGCGCAGGTAGCTGTGGTCGGGGCCGCCATCCAGCCGCGCGCGGATCGCCGCGGGCGTATGAGACGCCTCGAGGTCGCGGCGCGACGTCATACGGCGATCATCTCGGCACCGGGCGGGGTTCGAGGTCGGGGAGCGGCGTGCCCGCGTCGGCGCAACGCTCGGCGGTCATGCGGAGCGCATCGACCTGCGTCATGAACTCGGCGATGTCGATGCCGCGATCCGGCGATCCATGGCGACCGATGCGCTCCAGCGCGCGGCCGAGGAGCGCGGCGACGCCCTGCGGGTTGCCGCGCATCCAGTGCGTATAGCCCGCGCCGAGCTGCGCGAGGCCCTTGAAGAATTCCTCGTCGCCCGTGCCCTTGCAGCGCGCCCAGCACGTCTCCCAAGCCTCGTGCGCGCCGAAGTAGTTGGCGTCATCGAAGAAGGCGATCGCCGTCTCGTGCGCCTCGTCGATGCTCATCGCCTCGAAGTCCGGGAGGACGAGGCGCGTCGGGGTGCCCTCCGGCAGCGGGCGACCCGCTTCGTCTCGCGGGCGCGGCGGCTTCACCTCGAGCGGCGGTGGCCAGACGGCATCCGGGTCGTTCGTCATGCCGCCATCGTAGCCGTGGGCGGGGGAGCCCTCACCCTGCCCTCTCCCCCTTTGAGGGGGAGAGGGTTCTGAATCTCTGTGCGGACGGTGCGAATCACTCGCACCAGCCTGACGCGCGCACATCGAGTTCCGCCGGGAGTGTGAGGAGCTGCGCCCCTCACACCTGGTTCCTCTCCCTTCTCACCCCTCCCGCGCCGGGAGGGGCAGGGGTGGGCCGCCCCACGCTGCCACCTCCACGAAACTCGCGGCGAGGAGGCGCGCCGGTTCACGCGGCCCTACTCGAAGCCCACGCGCCTAGCCCGCGTCGGCGCGCGCCCGTAGACTCGGGCGATGCGCATGTCACGAATGTTTGGCCACACCCTCCGCGAAGCGCCGACCGAGGCGGACACGCCCAGCCATGCCCTGCTGCTGCGCGGCGGATACATCGATCAGCTGATGTCCGGCGTGTACACGTTCATGCCGCTCGGCCACCGCGTGAAGCGCAACATCGAGCAGGTCATCCGCGAGGAGATGGACGGCGCGGGCGCGCAGGAAGTGACGATGCCCGCGATCCAGCCGGCGGAGCTGTGGGACTCGACGGGCCGGCGCGCGGCGATGGGCGACGTGCTGTTCCAGCTCACCGACCGCCGTGACCGCGAGCTGGCACTCGGCCCGACACACGAGGAGGTCGTGACGCGGCTCTTCTCCGACCACGCCGTCTCCTACCGCGACCTGCCCGTCACGCTGTACCAGATCCAGACGAAGTTCCGCGACGAGGCGCGCCCACGCGGCGGCCTGATCCGCGTGCGCGAGTTCACCATGAAGGATGCCTACTCCTTCGACGCGGACGACGCGGGCCTCGACGGCTCGTACAACGCGATGTTCGAGGCGTACCGGCGCATCTTCGCGCGCTGCGGCGTGCCGACGGTGCCTGTGCAGGCAGACTCCGGCGCGATCGGCGGCAAGGGTTCGCAGGAGTTCATCTTCCTCACCAACATCGGCGAGGACACGATCATCCTCTGCGACACCTGCACCTACGCCGCCAACCAGGAAAAGGCCGAGTTCGTCCGCCCCGCCGCCATCCCCGGTGATCCCGCGCCGATCGAAGAAGTCGCCACGCCCGGGGTCACCTCGATCGAGGCGCTCGCGGAGTTCCTCGGCATCGAGGCGCGCCAGACGGCGAAGGCCGTGTTCTTCATGGCGAAGCAGAACTCAACCGGTGTGACCTACCCCGTGTTCGCGGTTGTTCGTGGCGATATGGACGTCAACGAGGTCAAGCTGGCGAACGCACTTTCTGTCGGGGGACGGGGCGGCGTCGAACTGCGGCCGATGGTCGACAGCGAGATCGCGGCGTACGGGATCGTCGCCGGGTACGCCTCGCCGGTCGGGTTGCCCTCTGAATTGCAGAGTGACGTGCGGGTGGTCGCGGACCTGTCGCTGGACGCCGCGCCGAACCTCGTCGCCGGCGCGAACAAGCCCGGCTTCCACCTGCGCAACGTGAACCTCGGACGGGACTGGACGCCGGCCGTCACCGGCGACATCGCCAGCGCGCAGGCAGGGCACGGCTGCGCGCGCTGCGCTGCCGAGGGCCGCGACGGTCACCTCCGTGCCGAGCGCGGCATCGAGATGGGACACGTGTTCCGCCTCGACACCACGTACACGAACAAGATGAACGTCGCCGTGCAGGACGCGAACGGTGGCCAGCTCACCCCCACGATGGGCTGCTACGGCATCGGCGTCGGGCGCATCCTCTCCGCCGCCGTCGAGGCGCACTTCGACGACGCGGGCATCCAGTGGCCCGCCGAGATCGCGCCGTACGACGTGCACCTCGTGGGCATCGGGCTCGACCGTGACGCCGAGGCTGCCGCGGACGCCGAGGCGCTCTACGCGGAGCTGACCAAGGTGGGCCTGGACGTACTGTTCGACGACCGCGACGAGCGGCCGGGCGTGAAGTTCAACGACGCCGACCTCCTCGGCATGCCGGTGCGGCTCACGGTGTCGAGCCGTAATACGAAGGCCGGCGTCGTGGAGACGAAGGCGCGCGCCGCCGCCGAGGCCGAGAGCGTGGCGCGAGCGGATGTGCTGGCGCGCGTGCAGGCGCTGCGCGCCGAGGCGATCGCCTCCTGCTCCGTCGAGGCTATTGAACGGATCGCACGCGCCGGTTCCGGCCCGGCGTAACAGCATGCGGCGCGTGGTGGTCGGTGATCTCGATCAGCACCTCCGGCACCCGCATCACCACCTCGATCGGCTCGTCGAGCGGCCGACCTGCTGCGTCGAGGAACAGACGCACCGTGGGCGGATCCCCGCCCTCGGCACGCACCGCGCTGACGATGCCCGTCATGCCGAGGTGCGGACCGGCGGTGATGCCCACCTCCGTCCCTAGCGGGAGCGCGGGGAACGACGCGAGGAAGCGCTGCACGATCTCGCGGTTGAGCGTGCGTCCGGCGAGCTCCTCCATCAGCGGCCGCGCCGCGGCGGGCGAGATACCCTCGTGCCCCGCCCCCGGCGAGATGATGCGTTCGTAGGTGTCGGTGACCGCGATCACCTCCGACATCAGCGTGATGCGATCGAGGGCGCGCTGGTCCTCGGCGGTGCGCAGCACGCGGTGGCCACCCTCGCGGCGGTGTGGGTAGCCCGTGCCATCGGCGGCCTCGTGGTGCTCGCCGGCAACGATCGCCATGTGCATCGAGGGGCCGGCGAACGGCTCGAGCATCGCCTCGCCGAGCACGGTGTGATCCTCGTAGCGGATGCGCTCCGGGATGCTGCGCTGCGCGTGCGGGATGGCGAGGACGTGACGCGGCACGAAAATCATCCCCACGTCATGCACCAGCGCCGCGCACACGGCCCGCACGCGCTCACGCGCGTCCATGCCGACGAGCCCGGCCAGCCTCGAGGTCACGGCGGCCACGCCGATAGCGTGCCCGTCGAGGTCGCCACCGGCGCCGCGATCGACGAGGTACCCGGCTTGCGCCTCCGCCTTCGCGCAGTCCTCGATGAAGACGCGCGCCATTGACGGGAAGTCGGCGGCGAAGCGGCTGCGGGCAAGCGGGGCCGTCGGGCGAGCGCTGCGGAGCGTCTCCAGCGCGCGGGGCGTGGACAGCGTGAGGAACGGCGCGACGAGAATACCGATCTGGCGGCTGAAGTCGCGGAGCAGCGGACGCACCGTCGCGCCGCCGCCGTCCAGCGGGGTGGCATCGATGCCCTCGCCCCAGCGATCGTGGATGTAACACCAGATCACCCCGCGCCCCCGGAGGACATCGAAGGTGCGCGAGGAGACGGGGTGTCCCGCGCGCGCGAGCACCTCACCGGCCCGGCCGACGATGTCACGGGCAAGCGTGGCCCCCGGGGACACCGGCCGGTCGAGCCGTATTCGGCGCACGATGGGTCCTTTGACACGTGACGCCCCCGGGGAGGGCACTCCCCCCGATCATCGGCGGCAATCGGCCGCGCTTGAGGGGCGAGAGGGGGCGGTGCTAGGATATCTGGGACGACGCCTCCCTCCAGAGACGTGGGACACGTTCCCACGTTTTTTGTTGGATGCGGCCTCGTGCCCACACACGCCCCGGCACGGGCCATCGGGATGATCCGAACAGGCCCCAGGTAGGACCCATGAAGAACGACTTCGTTATCGCCATCGCCCAGTTGTCGGCCGAGAAGAACCTCGACGCCGAGACGGTGTACGCCGCCGTCGAATCCGCGCTCGCGTCCGCCTACAAGAAGGACGACCTCGAGTACGCCGACATCGAGGTGGTGGTCGACCGCGCCACGGGCGACGAGCACGTGAAGCGCCGCTATCTGGTGATGGACGACGACGACATCGAGGACGACGAGATCCAGATCTCGCCGGAGCGCGCGAAGTCCATGGGATTGTCCGCGAACCCCGTCATCGGTGAGTACGTGGTCGAGAACCTGCCGGACAACCCGAACACCGGCCGCATCGCCGCGCAGACCGCGAAGCAGGTCGTGCTCCAGCGCCTCCGCGAGGCCGAGCGCGAGTCGGTATACGAGGACTTCACGGGCAAGGAAGGCGAACTCGTCTCCGGAACCGTGCTCCGCGTGGAGCAGGGCCGCCGTCAGGTGATCCTCGACCTCGGCCGTACCGAGGCGGTGCTGCCGGGCTCCGAGCAGATCCGCGCCGAGCACTACCGCGTCGGCCAGCGCCTGCGCGTGTACGTGAAGGAGGTCTACAAGGCCTCCAAAGGCCCGCAGGTCGTCGTCTCCCGCTCCAACCCTGACCTCGTGAAGCGCCTGTTCGAGCTCGAGATCCCGGAGATCGGCCGCGGCGTCGTGGAGATCATGGGCATCGCCCGTGACCCCGGCTACCGCACGAAGGTCGCCGTCATCTCCCGCCAGCATGGCATCGACCCGATTGGGGCGTGCGTCGGCGTGCGCGGCGCGCGCATCCAGAACATCGTCAACGAGCTCGGCGGCGAGCGCATCGACCTGATCCGCTGGGACCCGATGGAGGAGGCGTACCTCGCCAACTCGCTGAGTCCGGCGGAGGTCGTCTCGGTCCGCATCGACCCGGAGACGAACACGGCGTTCCTCGCGGTGCCGGACAAGCAGCTCAGCCTTGCGATCGGCAAGGAGGGCCAGAACGCCCGCCTCGCGGCTCACCTGACCGGTCGCCGCATCGACATTCGCCCGGAGACGGCCCTCATCGCGGCCGGCGAGGACATGTACCCGCCGCCCGACGTGAACATGGACGCCATCCCGATCGTGGGCCGCGAGACCGCGACGCCCGCCGCGCTGGCGATCCCGGACACCATCGCGCCCTCGCAGGCGGCCTACGCGCGCCCGGGTCTGCCCGGCGAGCAGCGCCCGCGTCCCGTCGCTCCTCGCCCGGTCGAGGAGGAAGAGGAAGCGGTGCAGCTCACGCCCGAGCAGGAAGTGCTCGCAGAGCTGGCCGAGGTCGAGATCCCGGAGCCGATCGCGGAGGAGCCCGCTGCCGTGGTGGAGCGCCCGATCGAGCGCCCGCGCCCCCGTTCCGCCCCGACCCCCGGTGGCCTGCGCTTCGCCGAGGAGATCGGCGAGCTGCAGATCGACGAGGAAGACGACGACCGTGGCCCGCGCCGTGGTGGCCCGCCCGCCGGTGCGCGTGGCGGCAACGCCCCTCGTGGTGGCTCTCGCGGCCGCGGCGGCCCTGCCGCCCCGGCACGCGGTGGTGCGCGCGGCCCGCAGCCGCGCCCGGGTCGCCGCGTGGACATCGGCGAGTTCGACGAAGAGGAGATCGAGGCCGCCCTGCACGGCGACGATGCTGACCTCATGGAAGACGAGGATGGCTCGGACGAGGACGACTACTAGCGGCACCGCTCCAAGCGGGAGCGGCGCGGCGCGCGTGCGGCACATACCGCAGCGCACCTGCGTCGCCTGCCGGCGGACGGGTGATCAGCGGACGTTCGTCCGGCTGGTTCGTTCGCCGGAGGGCATCGTCGAAGTCGACGAACGAGGCAAGGCGCCCGGACGTGGCGCGTACCTCTGCCGGGCGGCGGCCTGCTGGGAACGCGGCGCGAAGGGCTCACTGGCCAACGCGCTGCGCGCGAACATCAACGGAACGAACCGCGACGCCCTGCTCACATACGGGGCGCAGTTCGAAGCACACATCGCGACCACGGACGAGGACGGCACCGACGCCGCCTCGACTCCCCCGGAAGCAACAGAGAGCGGGGTCGCATGACCAACAACACCACCCAGGCTATCCAACTCCCCAACGCGATCTCCGTCGGAGACCTCGCAGGGATGCTGGGCGTGACCCCGGTCGATGTCATCAAAGAGCTGATGAAGAACGGCGTGATGGCGACGATCAACCAGGTCGTCGACTTCGACACCGCGGCCGTCGTTGCCACCGACCTCGGCTTCAACCCCGAGGAGCAGACCGTTGCTGCCCCGGCTCCCACCGAAGACGGTGTCGAAGCCGCACCGGACACCAGCCGCGCCTCGATGCGCATCATCGTCGAGAACGAGGCCGGCGCCGTGACGCGCCCGCCCGTCGTCACGGTCCTCGGTCACGTCGACCATGGCAAGACCACCCTCCTCGACGCGATCCGCCACGCGAACGTCGTCTCGGGCGAGGCCGGCGGCATCACCCAGCACATCGGCGCCTACCAGGCGACGGCGCCGGATGGCCGCCTCGTGACGTTCATCGACACCCCGGGCCACGAAGCGTTCTCACAGATGCGCGC
Source organism: Dehalococcoides mccartyi (assembly GCA_945888895.1). Lineage (GTDB taxonomy): Bacteria > Chloroflexota > Dehalococcoidia > UBA2979 > UBA2979 > SHYQ01. The sequence goes on from CAMDAY010000014.1 coordinate 9,937, forward strand.
CCGCGGTGCACGCATCACGGACGTCGCGATCGTGGTGGTGGCGGCGGACGACGGCGTGATGCAGCAGACCCGCGAAGCGATCGACCACGTCCGCGCCGCAGGCGTGCCGCTGGTCGTCGCGCTGAACAAAATCGACGCCTCGAACGCAAACCCCGAGCGCGCCAAGCAGCAGCTGATGGAAGTCGGTCTGGTGCCCGAGGAATACGGCGGGGACCTCATCGTCGTCCCGACCTCCGCGATCAAGGGCGAGGGGATCGACGAGCTGCTCGAGAACGTCCTGATCGTCGCCGAGCTGCAGGACCTCCGTGCCAACCCCGATCAGGACGCGCAGGGCATCATCATCGAGGCGAAGACGGACCGTCACCGCGGCGTCGTCGCCACCGTCCTCGTGCAGACCGGCACCCTCAAGCAGGGTGACGCCATCCTCAGCGGCACGGCCTACGGCCGCGTGAAGGCCATGACCAACGCCCGAGGCGAGCGCCTCAAGACGGCCGGTCCGTCGACCCCCGTCGAGGTCCTCGGACTCAACGACGTGCCCTCCGCGGGCGACCGCTTCGTCGTCCGCGCGGACGAGAAGACGGCCGCGACCGAGGCCACCACCCGTCAGCGCGCCATCGACGCCGGCGTCGAGGAGGGCGGCAAGGTCACCCTCGAGACGCTGTTCGGCGAGATCCACAAGGGCAACGTCACCGACTTCAACCTCGTGCTGAAGGCGGACGTGCAGGGCTCCATCGACCCGCTGGTGCGCACCCTCGAAGACCTGACGGTCGACGAGGTGCGTGTGAAGGTCGTGCACGCCTCGGTCGGCTCGGTCACGGAGTCGGACGTGCAGCTCGCGGCGGCGGCGCGCGGTGTCATCATCGCCTTCAACACCGGCTCCGAGCAGGGCGCACACCGCCTCGCCGACCAGGAGAAGGTCGAGATTCGCGAGTACCGGATCATCTACGACATCGTGGAGGACGTGGAGAAAGCCGTGAAGGGCCTCCTCGACCCGATCTACGAGGAGCGGGCCGACGCAAAGATCGAGGTGCGACAGATCTTCCGTGTCGCCCGCCGCAACGCGATCGCTGGCTGCTACGTCCGCGACGGATCCGCCGTCCGTGGCGCGCGCTGCCGGGTGATGCGCAAGGGCGTCGTGATCCACGAAGGCCAGATCGAGAGCCTGAAGCGCATCGACGAGGACTCCCGTGAGGTCGTCGCCGGCCTCGAGTGCGGCATCCAGGTCACCAACTTCGATTCCTTCGAGGAAGGCGACGAGATTCTGACCTACCACATGGAGCAGGTCCGCTGAGTCGTCGCACGGAGAAGCTGGGCGACCAGATCCAGTCGGTGCTCGCCGAGCTGGTGCACCGCCGCGTGAAAGACCCCGACGTCCTCGAAGCGCTGTTCTCCTTCGTCTCGTGCGAGGTGTCACCGGACCTCTCGCACGCGCGTGTCCACGTCTCCGTCCTCGGCGACTCCACGGACAAGGAGCGCGTGCTCAATGGCCTCGGCCGCGCCGAGGCGTTCCTGCACCGCGAGCTGGGCAAAGAGCTGCACATCCGCCGCGTCCCGCGCCCGCACTTCATCCTCGACGCATCGATCGAAGAAGCGGACCGCATGACGACCATCCTCCGCAACGTCGCCCACAACGAAGGCCGCGAGTTCTAGTCACAACGAGGCTGCGCGAGACCGAGCCTGCGGACAGTCGCCTCACCTCGCTGCATTCGAGGTGCATGAGCAGGGCGGCCATCCCCCGCCCCCTTCCGTGCCGTCCTGGAGAACAGCGCTACGCGCGGGGCGCGGGAAGGGGGATGAATGGCGAGGGCTGCGCCCTCGCGCTCCCGACCGGACCGAGGGCGCTTCGCACCTCGGGCAGAGCCCTCACCCTGCCCTCTCCCCCTCAACGGGGGCGAGGGTTCTGAACGGCCCGTTGTCTCTCCCGCCCGCTTCCCTGCGAGAGCCAAGCACGTCGGAGGTGCCTCTTCCGCGTCCGGGATGCTTGAAGGGCGAAGCCCTTCAAGTCTCAACCCCTCCCGCGCCGGGAGGGGCAGGGGTGGGCCGCCCCGCAGGTGAACCTCGAACGTCACTCGCCGCCGAGGGCAACGCATCCACCTCCCGACACGACGAGACCGAGGATCGCGCCCCGGCCTCGTTCAGCGCGCCGACCTCGAGCAGTCGGACGCCGTGCTGCCTCGTTGGCTATTTAATCGAATAGGTGACGCGCACCTGCACCTGCCACGTCACCGCCGGCACGGGGCCACCCCCACCGTAAGACGGGGTCGGCGCGAGCACCGTGACGCTGGAGATGCCGCCAAGGGTCAGCCCGGCCGCCCGAGCGCTCGCCTGCGCCATCACCTTCGCCTGCTCCGTCGCGCTGGCAATCGCCGGGGCTAACTTCGAAGCATCCGGGGGCGTCGGGCTACCCGGGCCGCCCTTGAAGAACGAGTTCACGTTCGTCGCGCCGCCTTCGATCGCCACGCGCATCGCCGTCGCGAGCTGCTCGGGGCTGGTCGTGTCGACCATCAACTGCGCGTTCACCATGTAGCCGCTCGGCTGCGGCGGACGCGGCATGATCGACGGTGCCGGCACGGCCGTCGCCGTGGCTCCGCCCATCGCCGGCTCCACGGCGGGCATCGGGTACGGGTAGCCGTAGTCGGGGCCGATGTTGAAGCCCTGCACCTGGATCGCGGAGCCAGGCACCCCGGCCGCCGTCAGTGCCGCGCGCAGCTTCGCGAGGCGGTCCTGCACCGTCTTCACCGCCGCCTGCACGTCCGTGCCCTTCGAGCGCTCCTCGATGGACATCATCAGCGCGCCGCCGGAAGCCTGCGCCATGTCGCCGGGCACCTGGCCGATACCGGTCGCGGACAGCGTCGAGGGCGCGGAGACCGGAGCCTCGGGCGCCGTCTGCGCACCCACGGTGGAGGGGAACAGCAGCACTTGCCCCGCGCCGAACAGTGCCGCAGCCGTGAGCACGGCCAACCCCGTCGTCCGAATCACCCTCGATGACATCGCTCGCTCCCTCGCTGTGTCGTGTCGCCGCCCTGCTTTCCTAGACGACGCTCGCGGCGCATTGGTTCCCGCGGACGCGCGAACGACCGAGGATCGCTCCTCGGACGTCGTTCCAACCCGGCGCCGGCGGCTAGCCGCACATGAAGCGGTTGCCACCCTGCCCGAACGGTGTGCGCCCGGTCACATCGAGGATCTGGGCGGCACGCTCGTCAGCGAGCCTCCGCTCCTCCGCGACACGCGCCGACTCGATCTTGACCAGCTCGGCCCGTTCCTCGGCGCGCCGGATGTCGGCGGAACGAAGGGCAGTTGCAACCCGCTCGGTGTCGGCGACTGCGAGGCGCGCCGGCAGCGCGAACATCGCGTCCGCCCACGCCTGCTCCACGCGGCGGTCGGCCTCGGACGCCTGCGCGTCGAGGTGTGAGACACGCAGCGCGACGAACGAGGACTGCGCATCGGCGAGCGCGGTGTTGTCGGCTGGCTCGCCGAACGCCTGGAGCACGATCGCATCCGCCGTGAGGCGCGTTCGCGCCGGGCTGACGTCCGGTGACGCGGCGCTCACCGGCGATCGCATCTGCTGTGACGCTCCGATCATGACCGCTGCCGCGCACACACCCAGCCCGATCTTCAGCGCCGTCTTCGTGGACATCTTCCGGAACTCCTCTGAGCTATCACTCTTGCGTACCACCCAAGACGTCGACGCCCCGAAAAACGTTCCCGATATCTGGGACGCGCGCTCCGAGGTGCCTCGGCACGCCCCGCACGCTGGCCGCAGCGCCGCCAGGTGTGGAACGATGCGCATCGCAGACTGCAGATTGGCGAGGTTCGATGCGCGGCTTCCTGAACATCGACAAGCCGCAGGGGATCACCTCGTTCGACGTCGTGCGGCAGATCCGGCGCGCCGCACATATGAAGCGCGTGGGCCATGCCGGCACCCTCGACCCCCTCGCGACCGGCGTCCTTCCGGTGGCGATCGGCGACGCCACCCGGCTCGTCGATGAGCTCGTCGGCGCGAGGAAGCGCTACCGCGCCGAGATCCTGCTGGGCCGCGAGACCGACAGCTACGACATCGACGGCGCGGTCGTCGAAGAGCGCGATGCGTCCGGCGTGACGATGGAGGATGTGCGCGCGGCGCTGCCCGCGTTCGTCGGGCCGATCATGCAGGCGCCCCCGGCGTTCAGCGCGATCAAGCGCGACGGCCAGCCGGCGTACAAAGCGGCACGTCGAGGCGACCCGCTCGACCTGCCGCTGCGCCCGGTGACGGTCTACGCGATCGAACTGCTGTCTCTGACCCACGAGGATCGCGGCGCTCGGCTCACCCTCGATGTGCGCTGCGGGCAGGGCTTCTACGTGCGTTCGCTCGCGCACGACCTCGGCGCGGCGCTCGGGGTGGGCGGCACGATCGCCGCACTCCGCCGGACGCAGGTCGGCGCGTTCCTGGCCGAGGACGCGGTCCCCCTGGACCGCGCGGTCGTGCGACTGGAGTCCGGGGACATCGAGGGGCTCGTCCTGCCGCCCGACACCGTTGTCGCGCACCTCCCATCAGTGAGCATGGACGAGGAACAGGTCGTGCGAGTGAGGAACGGTCTATCTATGAGCCTCGAAGGTCTCGTAAATGCCGATGAACTCGACGCAGCACCGCAGATTCGCTGTTACGGTCCGGATGGCTCCTTTGTGGGAATGTTGCGCCCGAAGGGTGGGGAGGGACTCTGGCACCCGTTCCGCGTGTTCCCACCTGATACGATCGCGCCTCGGTCGGCGGGCAGTCGCGTTGACAGCCCCCCGCACGTACCGTAGTAACGGCAACACGCACGCGAGGATGGTCGACTCCCAGTCCGACCCACCCGCGAAGCAGCAACAACGACCCCGCCTGCGCATCGGCGCGGCGGGCGCGATGGAGGTCCGATGGAAGCCTACTGCCTGAAGTGCCGCGAAAAGCGCGAGATGTCCGAGCCCGTTGCCATCCAGATGAAGAACGGCAAGCCGGCCACCGAGGGCAAGTGCCCCGTCTGCAACACGAAGATGTTCAAGATCGGCAAGACCGAGGCGCACACCAGCTAGCGCATCCCACCCGCGTTCAGATTCGCGAGACGCCGCCTTCGGGCGGCGTCTCTGCGTGTGCCGCGAGCGTGTGTGCCCGGAGCGCCGCCGAGGTGCTTGAGCAAGGCGGCCTACTCCTGCCCGTCGTGCCTCTGGGGGGAGCACAGCGCTTCGCTCGGGGCACGGGAGGGGGATGAATAGGAGGGGCTGCGGCCCTCGCGCTCCCGACGCCGGGCGGGGCTACGCCAGCGCGAGTCGCAGGAACGCCTCCACGCGTGCGTCCGGGGCGGCGCCGGCCCGACGGACGCCGAGGAGGGTACGCTCGGCCACGCGCTCGCGGCGGGTGGCGTGGCCGGCGGCGACGTCCTCGTCCGCCACGGCGCCTGGGAGGACGCTCCAGCCGAGGCCCAGCGCTACCACCTGGCGCAACACCTCGGGGTTGCCGGACTCGAGCGTCACGCGCGGGATAATCCCCAGCGCCCGCAGTCCGTCATCGATGAGTGAGCGCGTGTGGGAGCCCGACGGGTAGAGCGCCCACTCCGCATCCGCCGGGTCGTCCGAGGCGCCCGGGGCGTTCGCGGGGGCGTAGATGTGCAGCAGTTCCGTCCGCACGGGCAGCGCCTCGAGATCCTCGCCTGCCGGGGCGATGACGAACGCCAGGTCGAGCTCGAAGCGACGCAGACGCTCCATGAGCGCCTCGCTGGTATCGACGAGCAGGCGCAGGTCCACAGCAGGGTGCGCGGCCCGGTAGGCACCGATGGTGCTCGGGAGCAGGTACAGGCTCGCCGCATCGATCATGCCGACGGCGAGCGCGCCGGCATCGCCCTGCCCGCGCGCGCCGATCCACGAGCGCAGCGCGGCCGCCCGTCCCAGGACCTCGCTCGCGAAGCGCGCGGCCTCGACCCCGGCCTCGGTCAGCACGCGCCGCCGCCCATCGCGCTCGAACAGTGGGACGCCGAGATGACGCTCGAGCGATGCGAGGGCCTGCGACAGCGCCGGCTGGCTGATGCCGAGGCGCTCCGCCGCCGCCGTGAACGTCGGCGCGCGCTCCACTTCGCGGAGGTACGCCAACTGGTGCGCGTGGAACGGGAATGGCACGTCCTGACCAAGTTTCGCCGCGAATTGCTCATGATCCGATGTCATATAAGTCATCCTAATTGCTTCCATCCAATTCATCCATTGGACGAATCAGTTTGGCGCGGCGGACGATGGACGAAGCGCACACGAACACGGCGCTGCGCGAGCACCCCGTCACCCCCGAACGGGTCGCCGCAGGAGGAACTTCCAACATGCCAGGCAAGATCAATGTCGCCATCATCGGCGTCGGCAACTGCGCCTCGTCGCTCGTCCAGGGCGTCGAGTACTACAAGAACGCCGAGGCCGGCGACGAGATTCCGGGGCTGATGCACCCGGTGTTCGGCGGCTACCACATCCGCGACATCAACTTCACCGCCGCCTTCGATGTGGACGCCGAGAAGGTCGGCAAGGACCTCAACGAGGCGATCTTCAGCGGCCAGAACAACACCGTGAAGTTCTCGGACGTCCCGACCAGCGGCGTGACCGTCTCGCGCGGCATGACGCACGACGGCATCGGCAAGTACCTCTCGCAGGTGATCACGAAGGCCGATGGGCCGACCGCGGACATCGTGAAGATCCTCAAGGACACGAAGACCGACGTCGTCATCAACTACCTCCCCGTCGGCTCCGAGGAGGCGACGAAGTGGTACGTGGAGCAGATCCTCGCGGCGGGCTGCGCGATGATTAACTGCATCCCCGTCTTCATCGCGCGCGAGGAGTACTGGGCGAACCGCTTCCGCGAGAAGAACCTGCCGATCGTCGGCGACGACATCAAGTCGCAGGTCGGCGCGACGATCCTGCACCGCGTCCTCGTCCGCCTGTTTCAGGATCGCGGTGTGCGCATCGACCGCACGTACCAGCTCAATTTCGGTGGCAACACCGACTTCATGAACATGCTGGAGCGCGAGCGCCTCGAGTCCAAGAAGATCTCGAAGACCAACGCCGTCACCAGCCAGATCGCGTACGACCTGCCGGCCGCCGACGTCCACGTCGGGCCGTCGGACTACGTGCCGTGGCTCCTCGACCGCAAGTGGTGCCACATCCGCATCGAGGGCACGACCTTCGGCGACGTACCGCTGATGCTGGAGACGAAGCTCGAGGTGTGGGACTCCCCGAACTCGGCGGGCGTCGTCATCGACGCGGTGCGCGCGGCGAAGATCGCGCTCGACCGCGGCATCGGCGGCCCCCTGTACGAGGCCTCCGGGTACTTCATGAAGTCGCCGCCCCGCCAGATGCTGGACGAGGACGCCCGCGACGGCCTCGAGGCGTTTATTGCCGGTTAACTAGCGGTACGCTGACCCGCGAGGGCATCGAGTCCTCGCGGAGTCAGGGTGCCGGTGCTGCTCTACTGGACGTTCGTCATCGGGACCACCCTTGCTCGGGTGGTCCCGTTGCGTGTCAGCTACGCCATCGCGCGCCTCGTCGGCGTGGGGACGTACTACGCGTGGCGCGGCGGGCGGCGGCGGTGCATCCAGAACATGCGCCACGTGCTGGGCGATGAGGCAGAGGCACGTCGCACCGCCCGCGCTTCGTTCTCGAACTACCTGGTGTACCTCGTGGACTTCTTCCGGCTGATCGGCAGCACACGCGAGGAGCTGCGCGAGCGCGTGGTCTCCGACGACTGGGCGCGCGTGAGCGCCGAGCGCACGGGGCGAGGCATCGTCGCGATGACGCTGCACTACGGGAACTGGGACCTCGGCGCGGCGTTGATCGCGCAGCACGGCGTGGGCGTGGCGGCGATCGCCGACCGCTTCCCCAATGCGCGCGTCAACGACTTCGTGATCAGATCGAGGCAGCACCTCGGCATGACGATCATCCCCGCCGACCGCATGGGGCCCGGCCTGATCCGCGCGCTACGCAACAACGACGTCGTCGCGGTGCTCCTCGACATCCCGGCGCCGGTGAACGGCATCCACATCGAGTTCTTCGGCGACACGATCGCGGTGTCGGACGGGCCGGCGCGCCTCGCGCTGCGCACGGGGGCCACCGTTGTCGCGGGAATGGTGCCGAGGCACGCGCCCTGGGGCGAGGCCGTGCGCGCCAAGGCGGAGCCGATCGCCTTCACCCCGACGGGCGACGAGGCCGCCGATGCGCGCGCGCTGATGCAAACCGTGTTCACGCACCTCGAACGGCAGGTCCGGCGTGACCCGGCGCAGTGGTACATCTTCCGCAACCTCTGGCTCTCCGACATGCCCGCGCAGCCGGTGCGGGAGCCCAGCGCGTGACGCACTATCTCGCCCTCTGGCTCCTCGTGCGCGTCGGAGGCCGGCTGCCGCTCGCGCTCCTCGACGCGATCGCGGCGACCGGCGGGACGCTCGCATGGTGGGGTTCGCGACGGCTGCGCGAGGTGACACGCGACCACATGCGCCACGTGCTCGGCACGACCGCGAACCCGCGCGAGATCGACCGCGCAGCATGCGAGTGCGTGCGGTCGGCGGCACGGGGATACGCGGAGTTCGCGCACCTGTCACACCTGTCCCCGGAGCGCGTGCGCGCGAGCATCGTCACGACGGACGGGATGCAAGCCCTCACCGACGCGCAGACCGAGGGGCACGGCGTGATCGTCGTCTCGGCACACCTCGGCGCGCCCGAGGTGATCAGCCACTCCGGGCCGACGTTCGGCATCGAGCTGGCGGGGATCGCGGAGCCGCTGTCCCCGCCGCGCGTCCACGACTTCGTGCAGCAGGTGCGCAGCATCACCGGCGTGCAGTACTTCCCGGCCACGCTGGTGGGGCTGCGCGACGCACGCGCACACCTCGCGGCGGGACGGGCGCTCGGGATCCTCGTCGACCGCGACGTGCTGCACACGGGCCACCCGTACGCCTTCTTCGGCGAGCGCGCGCTGATGCCGACCGGCGCCGTCGAGCTCGCACGGCGCACGGGCGCGGCGGTGGTCGGCGTCTGGATCTACCGGACCGGCGAGACGGGATGTTATCGACTCGTTGGGGAGCGCATTGTGCTGCCGCCTGTCACGGGCGACCGCGCCGCCGACCTCGACAGCGGGATGCGCGAGGTGCTCACGCACCTGGAGGATGCGATCCGCGAGGCGCCGGGGCAGTGGTTCCCGCTCGCGCCGGTGTGGGCGGGACTCACTGCCGATCGATCGCAACGTCAGCCCGGCGGCGGCCCTACAATGAGCGCGCATGACCGCAGAGCCTGAGCGCATGGATCGTGACGAACCGAACGCGGCGCGCCGCTTCGGCCGCGCCGACCTCCAAGTGCACACCTCGCACGGCGAC
>CAMDAY010000015.1 GCA_945888895.1 Dehalococcoides mccartyi
TCATGCCGGGAGTGAGGTCACGGCGCCATTCGCGGATCGCCTTCTTTCCCGCCTCGGTCAGACCTCCCTGATCGATGAGCTGAGCGGTGACGAGTGACATCACCGTGTTCGCTTCTTCCGTGTTCAAGACCACATTCATCGGCTCCCCCTCTGTACAGGTGCGTATGCTCCACCAGCGGCGCGGGCGCGTCCAGCGCACCCTGCCGTTTCGACAACTCGAGGGTGCAGAGCCCTCGCCCCAACCCTCGCCCCGAACGGGGAGAGGGGGCCGGATCACTCGCCTTCACTCCCCGGTGAAGTGCGGCGCCCGCTTCTCTTGAAATGCCCGAACACCCTCGGCACGGTCCGCCGTCGATTGCAGGATGACGGTCAGGTCGGTCTCGTAGCGTAGCGCCTGCTCCAGCGTCATCTCGGCGCCCCGGTGCACGGCCTCCTTCGCGAGGCGCGTGGCGATTGGCCCGCGCGCGGCGATCGCCTCCGCGAGTGCCCTTGAGGTTCCCGCAAGCTCGTTCAACGGTACGACGCGGGAGACGAGGCCGATTCGTTTCGCCTCGATAGCGTCGATGACCTCGCCGGTCAGCAGCAGCCGGAGCGCCTGCCCCCGACCCACCGCACGGGGTAGCCGCTGCGTGCCGCCGCCGCGCGGGACGCTCCCGGCAGCCGTGTCCGGCATGGCGAAGGTCGCGCCCTCGGACGCCAGGCGGATATCGCACGCCAGCGCGATCTCGAGGCCTGCGGAGTGCGCCGGGCCGTCGAGGGCGGCGACCACGGGCTGGGGGATGGCGGCCAGCGCCTCGATGCCCGCGGCAAGCGACGGGACCGCAGGGATGCCCTCGGGCTCGGCGAGCGCGTACGCACTCCAGCCGGTGCCGAAGTCGCCCGACACCACGACCACGCGCACGCCGGGCGCGTCCGAGGCACCTCGGGCGGCATCGGCCAATGCCTCGGACCCGGCGCGGTCGAGCAGGCCGCCCGGCAGGGCGAGCATGATCGAGGCGATCGGGCCGTCGATAGCGAGGGTGACAGGGGCGGATGGCACGAGGTTCCTCCGGGGCGCCGAGCGTACGAGCGCGTGATCCGGCGCGTCAACGCGCCGGATCACGTTGCCTGTGGCGATGAACGAACCATCGACGTGCTATGTGGGGCGGCCCATCCCCCTGCCCCCTTCCCGGCGCGGGAAGGGGGATGAAGTTCAAAGGGCTTCGCCCTTTGAGGAACCCGACCTTTCAGATCGTTCCCCAGGGCTGCTCGGGGCGGCGGCTCGACTCCATGGCGCCCTCCCGCGGCCTCATCCAACTCCGTCGGGAGTGTGAGGGGCGCAGCTCCTCACACTTGGTTCCTCTTCCTCTGAGCCCCTCCCGCGCCCCGCGCGGAGCGCCGTTCTCCCGTTAGGGCACGAGGGGCAGGGGATGGGCCGCCCCACGGTTGAACTTCGACGTGACTCGCCACGTCGAACCGTCGCCCGTTCGCCCCCCCACCCCGCGCGATCCTCGACGGCGCTGGCCGAGCACGGCACGATGGGCGCAGTAGCGACATAGGCACGAGGGAGAGACGCATGGACCTGGGGCTCGCGGGACGGTCGGCGGTGGTGACGGGGGCGAGCCGCGGGCTCGGGCGAGCGATCGCGGAGGCGCTGGCTGCCGAGGGCGTCAAGGTGACGCTGGTCGCGCGCGGCGGCGAAACGCTGGCGGAGACGGTGGCCGCGCTGCGTGCCTCGGGCGCGACGGTACACGCCGTCAGCGCGGACGTGACGAGCATCGACGACTGCGCGCGCGTCATCGGCGAGGCGGTCGCGGCGCACGGCGGCCTCGACATCCTCGTGAATAACGCGGGCGGCACTGCCGCCGGCGAGGAGGACCTCGAGGCGCGCTACCGGATGGCGTATGAGCTAAACGTGATGTCCGCGCTGCGGCTGATGGAGCTGGCGAAGCCCCACCTCGTCGCCTCCGGGCAGGGGGCGGTGGTCAACATCTCCTCGATCTACGGGCGGGAGAGCGGCGGGCCGGGGCAGTACAACGCGAACAAGGCGGCGCAGATCGGCATGACCAAGTCCTACGCCCTCGACTGGATCAAGGAGGGCGTGCGCGTGAACAGTGTCGCCCCCGGCTCGATCGCCTTCGAGGGCGGTTCGTGGGGCCGGCGGCTCATCGAGCAGCCGGAGGCGATGGCGCAGTTCATCGCGCAGCAGATCCCCGGTGGGCGCTTCGGCCGGCCCGAGGAGATCGGTGAGGTGGTGGCGTTCCTCTGTTCCCCGCGCGCGTCGTGGATTGTCGGTGCGACGCTCAACGTCGACGGCGGGCAGTCGCGCTCGAACATCTAGGCGAGCTGCGCAAACGGTGGGGTGTGGTGAATGCACCCGAGCGATTCGGACTGAGCGGGGCGGCCACCCTACCCCTGGTGCCTCCGGGAGAACAGCGCTTCGCGCGGGGCGCAGTAGGGGTTCACGAAGAAGGGAACCAACCGTGGGGGGCTACGCCCTCCACACCCCGGCGGAGTCTGTCAGTCTGCACGGTTGGAGAGAGCCCCCCACCCCAACCCTCCCCCGCAAGGGGGGAGGGGGTCTGAGCGCGAGACTGTGAAATGTCGCTGGCTTGCGCGGGTTCGGCGGGAGCCTCGAAGATGGCGAGGCGGGCACAGACGTGGCTCGCGAGGTGAGGACGGGGACATGCGGTTCAAGCGATCGGATCTCATCGGCATCGCCGTCGCGGCGTTCGTTCCGGCCGTCCTCTCGTACGTGATCTTCGCGGGGTGGCAACTGCTCCACCACGAGGGGACGCCCCTCCTGGGCATCATCGCGGGGAACTTCGCGGTCGTGGGTGGGATCGCCGCGTACGGCACGCGCTACCTCGTGCATCGGCGCGCGTTCATCGGCATTGGCGCGGCGTTCGCGGTGTGCGTGCTCGGCGTGCTTTACCTGCAGCGGGCGGAGATGGACGGCCGGGTCGCGCTCGCGCTGAAGTGGCTCGGGCTGCTGCTGTTCCTCGCGCTGAACGTGGTGCTGATCGTCGATGTGATCGCGGTCGCCGTGAACCCCTACCTCGTGCGGCGCGACGAGCGCCGGGCGGCCGGGAACTAGCGTCGAGGACGCCCGCGCGTCCTCGCTCGCCACGCGCCTCGATGGCCGACACGCCGAACGCCTCGCTCGCCACGCCGCACGCCGTCGCGCTGCACCTCGCCGCGAAGTGGATGAGCGAGAAGTACTACCGCACCTTCCGGCTGTTCGAGGAGAGCGGCGCGTTTGACGCCGTGCTCCAGCAGCGTGACCGCCGCGTCGGCGTGACGATCGGTGCGCTGTGGGAGGAGACCGGCCCCGTCGAGGGCGCCGACGTCCTCGGCGAGCTGCTCACCGCCGACATGCGCGCGGACGACGCGATCGAGGACGGCGCGTACGCGGTGTGGGTGCCGCCGAAGGCGCCGCTGCCGACGACCGAGCCGCAGGTCTCCAACCTGCGTGACACGCTCGCGCGCAGCCTCGGCGGGCTCGCAGAGGGCGAGCAGCGCGAGGTGCGCCTGCCGCTGACGCTGGGCCTCGCGAAGCTGTCGGACGAGGGCGCGTACGTGTCCGTCACGGGTGGTCTCGCACCGGAGTGGACGACGATGTCGGACAACATCGGCGGGTCGTACCACCTCGACTCCCGCGCGCTGTACCGGCTGCCCGAGGAGCGCGCGGAGATCGACCTGCTGATCTCGCGCGTGCGCGATCGCGCGGCGATGCTCCAGCCGGGCGAGGTGACCGACGTGCAGATCAATGACACGTGGACGCTCTCGCGGCTTCCCGCGAGCGCGCCTGCCGGTGTCACCGTGATGACCTCGCCGCCGCCGGTCGATCCCCTCGACGGGACGATCGTGCGGCGGATGCTGCGGCGTCACGTGCAGCGCGCGGTCGTGCAGCTCGAGGCAGCGCGCGCGGCCGGGCAGCAGATCGACCTCGCGGCGCTGGTGCTCGTCGGCGCGCTCGCGCACCTCAAGGACGAACTCGCAACGGCCGCGCTGCGCGGGATGAACCCGACGGCGTACGGCAGCGTGGACCTGATCGCGATCGTGGCGGACGCCGGTGTGCGACAGGTGTTGCAGCCTCGCTCGCTGCCGTGGGAGTCCGCGCGCTAGCGGATCGAGCGGTCGTCCACGACCAGACCATGCACCACCAGCGTTCCGGCAGCCTTGTCGTGAAGCGCCTGGCGACGGGCATCGAAGAGAATCCAAATCGAACTGACGTAGAGCACCGGCTCATTGAACGAGAAGACGGCGCGAACGAACGAGCGGCGGATACCGGGTGCATCGCCGTCGTATCTGATGATCCGTATCTTCAGCAACCGACCGCCGGGTGAGACACCGGAAATGCCGAACACGAAGGCATACGCGACGTTGAGCGCGATGGCCGCAAGCCCAACTTCCAGCGGCAGCGTAAACCCCTCACGAAATTCAACGCCTGCGGCGAGGACGCCGAACATCATGATCACAATCTTCAGCCCGGTATCGACGAAGAAGCTGGCGACTCGACGGATCGGACTGGCAAACGCCATGCCGTCGATCGTCGCGACACGACGTGCGAGGGGGCCCGGCGGAGCCGGCGGCGGGATGTGGATCCCCGCCGGGGTGACCTCGAGGCCGGCGAGCGCAGCGTCGTCGCTGCCCCAGCGCGGGGCATGCGAGCGGGCGAGTGCGCCGTCTCCGCCCCAGCGGAGGCCGGGGCCGGGCTCGATCGGCGCGTCGTCGTCCTCGTGCGTGCCGGGGATCACGGGATCGGGGATGACAGGGTCGGTGGTCACTCGGCGCGATCCGCCAGCGATCCGTCCACGGTGAGCAGCTCGCCGTGCATCTCCCGCGCGTCGTCCGAGGCAAGCGTCACGACGACCTCCTGCACCGCCGCGGCCGATGCGGCCGAGAGCGCACCACCATCGTAGAACTCGATCCCAAGCGCGTTCACGGAAACGGCCGGCCACTCCGTGGCGAGCGCGCGCGTCAGGCCGAGGATCGCGGCCTGCGACGCGCTGAATAGAGCGGCACCCGCGGTGACCTGGTCGCTTGCGAGCGAGACAAGGTTCACGACCCGACCGGTGCCGCCAGATGGGCCTCGCTCGGTCATGCGACGGCCCACGGCCTGGCAAGCGACGAACGTGGTGGTCGTGTGGCGATCGAGCTGCGCGCGGAAGTCCTCGACGCTCGCGTCGAGGGTAGCGACGAGGCCCGCTGCCTGTGTCGCGTTGACGAGAATGTCGATCGGCGCGATCTCCTGCTCCAGCGCGTTGATCGCGGCCTCGACGGCGGCGGGGTCGGTGAGGTCGAGCGTGAGCGCCTGCCCGCTGACTCCGGCCGCGGCCCAGCACTCGTTGAGGATCGAGTTGGCCTGCACCTCCTCGGTGAGGACGGGCGTGGTCGTGGTGACAGAGACGTTCGCGCCGGCCTCGGCGAGGCCGACGGCGAGCACGCGTGCGAGGTGCGTGGTCGCGCCCGTCACCAGCGCGTGCTTGCCGCGCAGATCGCGACTGTTGCCGGTCATCCTCGAGCCTTCCTGAACGCGCTACTGATGCTGGAGCAGGCCACCATCGATCGGGATGATCTGGCCGGTGATGAAGGCCGAGCCGAACTCGCTTGCCAGCCAGACCGCGGTCGGCCCGATCTCCTCGGCACGGCCGGCACGGCGGAGCATCGGGAAGCGCAGCGCGCGCTGGCCGTCCTCGTCCGACGTATCGATGCGGTCGTCCATGTAGTCCATCCACCCGAGCGAGATCGCGTTGAGCGTAATGTTCTCTCTCGCCAGTTCGTGCCCCGCGGCGCGCACGAGGTTATACACCGCGCCGTGCGCCGAGGCGTACGCAGCGGTGTCGATCATCGACCGCTCGCCGAGGACGCTGGTCACCAGCGTAATGCGGCCAGGGCGGTGGTCGCGGCGGAACTCCTCGGCGGCGGTGCGCACGATGAAGAACTGCGAGGAGAAGTTCACCTGCATCACGCGGGCGAGCTCCATGTCAGTCGTCTTCTCGATCGGCTTCGCGACGAAGAGATCCGGCGCGGACGCGACGATGTCGAGGCCGCCCATCTCCTTCGCGACCTGCCGCGTCGTGACCTGCACGTTCTTGCCGAGCATCACGTCCATCACGTACTCGGAAGCCTTGCGGCCCATCGCCTCGATGTCGCGCTTCACGACTCGCGCGCGCATGACTGCCTCGTCGGCGGTGAGCACGCAGAGCGCGACGTCCGCGCCCGCCTGCGCGTAGGCGCGCGCGATCGCGCCGCCGGCGGGCGTCTCGGCGCCGACGACCATGGTCTTCTTGCCGGTGAGATCGAAGTAGTCCGTCTGTGGGGGCATGGTGCGTCCTTAGATCTCGGCGTGGGGGCGGTACTTCGCGGGAGCGAGGCCGGCGTTGAGCATGCCGCCGTCGATGGCGAAGTCCTGTCCGGTGACGTAGGACGATGCGTCCGAGGCGAGGTAGACCGCCAGCGGCCCCATCTCCCACCACTCGCCGACGCGGTTCGCGGGGATGAAGCCCCCCTGCTGCGCGCGCCTCGCACGCTCCTGGTCATCGGCGGGGTCACGCTGGGCGACGATGCCCGGCGAGATGCAGTTCACGCGGATCTTGTGCGGCGCGAGGGCGCCCGAGAGCACCTTCGTCAGCGACAGCACGCCGCCCTTCGCCGTACCGTAGGCCCAGCGCTTGCTGGCGCGGTAGCCGCCCGCGGATGACAGCGTGATCAGCGTGCCACCCTTGCCGCTCTCCACCATCACCTTCGAGGCGGCACGGCAGGTGTAGAACGCGGATTTGAGGTTGTTGGCAAGCACCTCCTCGAACGCCGAGTCGGGCCACTCCCAGAACTCGGCGTCGACGCCGCCGCCCATGCCGGCATTGGCGAAGCAGGCGTCGAGGCCGCCGTACTCGCGCACGCATGCCTCGACCATCGCGTTCACCTGTGCGGAGTCGGTCATGTCCCCGCTGAACGAGGTGGCCGTGCCGCCCGCGTCGCGGATCTCCTGCACCGTGCGATCCAGCTGCTCCTGGGTGCGCGCGGCGATCATCACGTTCGCTCCCGCGGCAGCAAGCGCGTGCGCCATGCCTCGACCGAGGCCGCGACCACCGCCGGTGACGAGGACGGCCTTGCCGTCCAACCTGAATTGATCCAGCACGACAACCTCGATTCGGGGCGATGGATGCGGAGCGCCAGTTATAGCAGCACGGAGCGACGAGGCACATCGAGAGGACGTGCGGCTACGATGGCCCCTATGCGTGAGCTGGAGATGGCCGAGTGGCTGCAGCACTACCTGCCTTCGATCCCGCCGATGTGGGGCGAGGGGTCGACGTGTTGGATTGAGCGGATGAAGACGCGCCGCGCGGAGCACAACCCGCCGTTCTACTGGCTGGGCCGCGCGCTCGACCTCGTCGAGGCGGACGGGGCCTCGGAGGTGATGCGCGCGCGGCTGCTCGCGGCACACGGCGACGAAGTCTGCCACCGCGGCGAACGCGACGACGCGGCGCAGCGCGTCCTGTCCGAGGCGTGCGCCTTCGCATGGACCCACACGCACCTCGGCGTCCCGACGATCGAGGCGGCAGCGCCCGGCACGTCGATCGAGAGCGACCGCATTCGCCTCGCCGTCCCGGACCACGAGACGTACGTGCTGCCCGCGCGCCTGCGCGTCGCGAACGCGATGCGCCCGATCTTCGACGACATCGCTGACGAGGCGCAGCTCGCCGCAGACCTGCTGCCGAGGGTCTCCGGGCGCCTCCTCTACCTCGACATGTGGTACGGCCGCGAGTACCCGAACAGCGTCGGCTACGACCTCGACCTGACGGAGCCGGTGCAGGCGGCGCTGCGGCATTCCTGCAGCGAGCAGCACATCGGCCACGTGTTCACGCGGCCGTTCCAGTGGGGTAATCCGGTGGAGACGCACTACTAGGCGCGGCAGCAAACGGTGCCCCCCGCGAAGGAGACATAGCATGACGAATTCGAACGACCTCTCGCTGTCCTCGCTGCTGCAGCTGTCGATGCCCGTCGAGGACATCGACCGCGCTGTGGCGTTCTACCGCGATGTGCTGGGCGCGCGGTTCCTGTTCCAGGCAGGAACGCTGGGGTTCTTCGACCTTGACGGCGTGCGGCTGATGCTGGCGGTGCCGGAGGGCGAGGGCGGGGCGGGCGGCTCGGTGTTGTACTTCCGCGTGCCGGACGTCCTCGCCGCGCACGGGGTGATGCGCGCGCGCGGCGTGACCTTCGAGGCCGACCCGCACGTCGTCCACCGCGACGACCGTCACGAGCTGTGGATGGCCTTCTTCAAGGACAGCGAGGGGAACCTGCTGGCGCTCTCGGGCGAGAAGTCGCTGGCGTAATGCGCGCGCGCCCGAACCGGGAGCCCTCTGGCTGGCTACTTCGCAATCGCTCCACGGGGCCCGGCGACAAACGGCAGGTCGACGACGGTCGCCGGCTGGGGGACGCCGTCCGTGTCGACCTCGACGCGATCGAGGTGGGGCGGGAGGTAGGCGACGGCGATGCCGGTGCCGAGCACCGGGGAGAAGGCGGCGCTCACGCACGCGCCAACATCGAGGCCGCTGGCGGTGACGCGGGAGCCGCGCTTGGCGAGGCGCGGGCCTTCGAGGCGCAGTCCTCGAAGGATGCGCTCGATCGGTACGCCCTTACGGAGCGCACGAAGTGCCTCGGCGCCGGGGAAGTCGCGCGGGCCCTCGGGGCCGTCGAAGTCCACGAGCGCTTCGAGGCCGGCGTGGAACGGCGTGGCCGGGACGGGGGCCTCGGTCGGAGCCTCGATCAGGCCGGCCTCGAGGCGCATCACGTCGTAGGCGGCGAGACCGGCGGGCTCGATCTGCGCGGCGGCGGCCTGCTCCCAGATGTGCTCACCGACCTCAGGCGAGACGAGGAACAGGTAGCCGTCCTCGCCCATCTCACCGTGATGCGCGACCAGCGCGCGGAAGCCGCCGAGCAGCATCTCGTGCGCCTCGCCGAGGGGCACCGCGCCCGGGATCGTCGGCCCAACGACACCCTCGAGGAGCTTCGCGGCCTGCGGGCCCTGCACCGACAGCAGCACCGACTCGGTCAGGCGGTCACGCACCTCGACGCCGTCCTCGAGGCGCACGGCCGCCTCGATCTCCTCGCGCAGGCGCACCTGCGCGCGCGGGCCGGTGATCACGAGCCAGCGGGCCTCGTCGATGTGCACGAGCGTGGGGATGTCGAGGATCGAGCCGTCCTCGCGACACGCGACGGCGCGCGTGATCGTGCCGGGGGCGAGGCGGCGAGCGTCCGTCGCCAGCACGCGTGCGAGTACCTCGGCGGCGCGGTCGCCGGTGACGTAGAACCGCCCGAGGTGTGACCGGTCGAGGATCACGGCGCGCTCGCGCGCGGCCTCCTGCTCGTCGTACGCGCCCGCGAACCAGAGCGGCACGGTGAAGGCGTGGACGGGCGCGGGGTGCCACCGGTTCTTCAGGTGCATGGAGGCCAGCGCGAGCACGTTGGTCTGGATCGGCCCCTGCCCCAGCTCATGCCCGGAGCCGTGCGCGTGCTGATGGGCATCCTCGCCGTGGTCATGGTCGTGCCCACGCGAGCCCGACGGGGCGTGACCATGCCCGTCGTCAGGCTGGATCACCGGGAGGAAGTCGAACGTCACGCGGCTACCTCGACCCGTCGAGGGGCGGTTCGTCGACCCACTTGCGGAAGCCCTCGGGTGTGCGGGTCATGCGACCGACGCCGGGGTATGCGCCGTGCGTGTACGCGACGAGCGCGCCTGCCTCAATGCACTCGTCCATGAGCTTGCGCTTCGTCTCCAGCGAGACCAGCGGCAGCGTGTCGAACGAGCTGATCCACGGTGGGCGCTCGAGCTGCACCTGGTGCTGCGCCATGTCGCCGAGGTATACGCCCCACTCCTGCCCGGAGCGGATGACGACGGTGCTGTGCCCGGCGGTGTGACCGGGCGCAGGCACGAAGATCAGCTCGTCGGTGATCGCGTGCTCGCCGTCGATCAATTCGAGGCGATCCGCGATCGGATCGAGGTTCCTCGACAGGTACGTCGCGCGCGTGCGCTCGTTGGCGTGGTTGGCCTCGTCCCACTCGGTGCGGTTGATCACGTAGGTCGCGTTGGGGAACGTGGGCACGAAGCGCTCCGCTCCCTCCCCGGCAGAGGCGCCGCCCACCTCGACGCTCGTGTTCCACCCGCAGTGGTCGAAGTGCAGGTGCGTGTTCACGACGACGTCGATGTCCGCGGGGGCGACGCCGATCGCGGCGAGCGAGGTCAGTAACGTGCCGTCGTCCGCCAAAGTGGCGACATCACGGTCCCCGGGCTTGCCACCGATGCCAGTCTCGATGAGCACGGTCTTGCCTCGAGAGCGCAGGAGCAGGCAGTTCAGGCCGAGGGGGATGCGGTAGCGCTCGTCCATCGGTGGGGCGACACGCTCCCACATGACGCGCGGCACGAGGCCGAACACGGCACCGGCGTCCTGCCAGAACATGCCGTCGTTGACGACGGTGAGGTCGACGGCGCCGACCTTGAACTTCGCGCCGGAGGGGATGCTCATGGGTGTCCGCCTTCAGCGGTGAGGATGCCACGTCGTGTTCGCTGGCGCAGCGCACGAACCGTTCGAGGTGACGAGAGGGGCGGCCCATCCCCCCTGCCCCCTTCCCGGCGCGGGAAGGGGAGATGAATCACGGAGGCAGAAGCCTTCGGCCTGCTCTCTCCCGCGACGCAGGAGATGCCTTCTGAGTCCGGATCCGGCCCCCTCCCCCCTCGTGGGGGAGGGTCGGGGTGGGGGGCCCTCTGGCTCCCTCGCCTGCGAAGCGGGAGAGGGCGGGGGGTGAGGGCTTCCGGCTCTGCCTCCGCTACCTGCCGATGCCCTCCCAGCGGTAGCCCTCCGGCACGCGGCGGACGTAGCCGAGGGTGAGGATCGGGAAGTGACCGCCCGTGACCATCGAACCGCGGTCGGCGGCGAGGGCGGAGAGCTTGCCACGCGAGCGCGTGGACTCCGCGGGGTCGAGGTCGACGCCGGGGATCCAGTCGTGGTGCTCGAAGTGCACGGGGTGGTGCGCGGCGTCGCCGACGATGAGCACCTCGGCGCCCCCGGACGAGACGATGTACGAGGTGTGCCCGGGCGTGTGGCCCGGCGTGGCGAATGCGGTGATGCCGGGGAGCACCTCGACGTCGCCGTCGAAGGTCTTGATGTGGCCAGCGGCCGCGATCGGTACGGTGTGCTTCGCGGCGGTCTCGGTGCGCTCCTCGCCCTTCGGCGCGCCGTTCTGCCAGTAGTCCAGTTCCTTCGCGGCGATATGGAACGTGGCGTTCGGGAACGTCACGACCTCCTTTCCGTTCGCGTCGGTCACCACGTTCCAGCCGATGTGGTCACCGTGGAGGTGGGTGTGAATCACGTCCGTGATCTCCCCGGGCTTCACGCCCGCCTCGGCCAGCCGGAGGTCGAGCTCGCCGCCGCCGAGGATGCCCATCGCCTTCGCGGGCGCGCCGTAGCCGGAGTCGATGAGGATGCTTCGCCCGCCCGAGCGAATCAGGAACGTGCCGAAGTTGAAGGGGACGCCCTCGTCCGGGCTGGCGATGCCGAGGGCGGCGGTCCAGAGCGTGGGGTCGACGCCGTTGAAGAACCCGCCGAGGGCACGCTCCGGCGCGCCGTCCGACAGCGCGATGATCTCCTGGCTGCCGACCGTGAACTTCTCAAAGAGCCGGGACATGGGCGCTCTCCCTCGGGGTGACGATGCGTCTGCTGATAGGTCTGCGGGGGTGGGGTGAATCGGCCGTCAGCATACGCGGTGGCGTGAGTGCGTTCGCCTCGAATCGGGCGCGCTTGCCGGGCTCTTTCACGCAATCCTATGATTCCAGACACTCTGGAGACGCCGCTTGGCGCCTCGAACCTCGCGCACGGCGCACAAAGGACCATCCGATGCCGACCCCGACCGCGTTTTTTGAAGGCCAGTTCGTCCCGCTCGAGCAGGCGAACATCAACATCATGACCCACGCCTTCAACTACGGAACCGCGGTATTCGAGGGCATCCGCGGCAACTGGAACGAGGAGCAGGGCGAACTCTACCTGTTCAAGGTGCGAGAGCACATCGAGCGCATCCGCCAGAGCGCGAAGATCATGCGCATGAGCATCCGCTACACCGACGACGAGCTCGTCGAGTTCGTGGAGCAGGTCGCGCTGCGCAGCGGCTACCGCGAGGACGTCTACATCCGCCCGATGGTCTACAAGTCCACGAAGGCCGTCGGCGTGCGCATGCACAACCTGGACGACGAGTTCTTGCTGTTCGTCACGCCGTTCGGCGCGTACCTGGATCCGGACGCCGGCGCACGCTGCATGACCTCGTCGTGGCGGCGCGTCGATGACACCTCGATCCCGGCGCGCGCGAAGGTCACCGGCATCTACGTGAACAACGCGATGGCGAAAACCGAGGCGAACCTCAACGGGTTCGACGAGGCGATCATGCTGAACCAGGACGGCCACGTGTCGGAGGGCTCCGGCGAGAACATCATCATGCTGCGCCACGGGAAGCTGGTGAGCCCGTCCCCGAGCGACAACATCCTCGAGGGCATCACGCTCGACACCGCGCTGGCGCTGGCGAAGACGCACCTCGGGCTGGACGTGGAGCGCCGCTCGATCGACCGCACGGAGCTGTACATCGCGGACGAGCTGTTCATGACCGGTACGGCCGCGCACGTGACGCCGATCACCGAGGTCGACCGCGTGCCGGTCGGCAACGGTGCGGTAGGCCCCGTCTCGAAGCAGATCCAGGACCTGTACTTCCAGATGATCACCGGCCGACTGCCGCAGTACCTCGACTGGCTGACGCCGGTCTTCAAGGACGCGCCGGTTGGGACGAAGAGCTAGCGCCCTCGACGCTGCGAGGCGTCGAGGTGCGCGGGGGAGGGGCCGAGAGGCCCCTTCTTCGTGTCCCGGACGGTCGAGGTACGCCGCCCTGCGGAGTGTCGTCGTTCGCTCGAAGGCATCGAGGCTTAACCGTGGGGCGGCCCACCCCTACCCCTCCCGGCGCGGGGGGCAGAAGGAGAGAACCAACTGTGGGGCGCTGCGCGCCCCACACCCCCAGCGGAGTTTGACAGTCTGCGAGCGGTTCCCAGAACAGCCCCCTCACCCTGCCCTCTCCCACTGCGTGGGCGAGGGTTCTGAGCGGCACACGGTGCACCCAGTTCGATTCCGACTTCGGGATGCTTGAAGGGCGAAGCCCCTCAAGTCTCATCCCCCTTCCCGCGCAGGGAAGGGGGCACGGGGATGGGCCGCCTCGCGGGTTGAACCTCGACCGTATCAAGGTAGGACGCGCGCCCACCCGTTCCATCCCTCGACGGTCGTCGAGCGGCGAGGCCCGTACGGGCGGCTTCGGTACACTGGGACGGAGCGGCGCGACTCACTCGCGGCGCATGCGCTCCCCCGCATCTCAGGTGGCATCGAGTGTTCTACCAGCCCCCGCGCGCGCTCGGCCTGATGGTGGGAGCGGTGCTCATCGCATGGTCGCTCGGCATCGCGGCGCTGCTCGTGCTGGGCACGCGTGACCAGCCGTTCGGGCTGCTCACGCTCGGCACCTCGATCGTGATCACGGCGTGCCTCGGCGTGGCGGGCGTGTTCGCGTACTGGACGTACTCGCTGGCGACGCTGTCGTACTCGCTCGACCGCAACGGGCTCGTCATCCGCTGGGGCATCACGAGGCAGATCATCCCGCTTGGTGCGATCGAGCGGCTGGTGCCGGGCACCTCGGTCGGTGTGCCGCAGGTGCAGGGCGTGTCGTGGATGGGCTACCACATCGGCCGGGCCGAGATTCAGCGCATCGGCGACGTGATCTTCTACTCGACGCACCAGACGCCGGAGCAGGTGCTCTACGTGATGACAACGGAACGCAACTACGCGATCTCCGTGCCGGACCCCGCCGCCTTCGCACGCCAGATCCAGGTGCGCCAGGACCTGGGCCCCACCGCCGAGGTGACTCATCACGTCGAGCGCATGCTCTCGTCGGTGCAGGGGTTCTGGAGCGACCGCAGCGGCTGGCTGCTCGCCCTGGGCGGGATCGGCGTGTGCGCGGCGGCATGGCTCGCGCTGGCGTATCAGTACGGCGCGCTGCCGGAGACCGTCGGCCTGTTCTTCCCGCCGACGCAGGTCGCGCCGCTGTCGGACACGAACGGCAAGGACATCCTCATCGGGATACCTCGCGCAGCCACGATCGTGCTGGGCCTCGATCTGATCGCTGGCATCCTGATGTACGCGTGGGACCGCACCGTCGCGAGGCTCGTGCTGGGAGCCGGGATACTGATCCAGGTCGCGTTCCTCGTTGCCATGCAGGCGACGATCTTGCGAGCCGTATGAACGTCGATGCGATCGTCGTCGGTGCCGGGCCGGCCGGAAGCACTGCCGCGCGCGAGATCGCGTCGAGGGGTGCGTCCGTGCTGCTCCTCGACCGGGCGCGCTTTCCTCGCGACAAGCCCTGCGGCGGCGGTGTGACCGTGCGCTGCGCGGAGCTGCTTCCGTTCTCGATCGACCCGGTCGTCGAGGACGCGATCACCCACGCGCACCTGCGGGTGCGCGACGGTCGCGACATCGAGCGCAGCGCGGGCGGCGTGATCACGTACATGACGCAGCGCCGCCACCTCGATGCGTTCCTCGTCGAGCAGGCACAGGCGCGCGGCGTCGAATTCCGCGATGGGCAGACCGTGACCGATGTCATCCGCCTCGGCGACGGCACGTTCGAGGTGCGGACGAAGGACGAGCAGCACACGGCGCGTGTGGTGATCGGCGCGGACGGGGCGAACGGCATCGTCGGCAACCGCCTCGGGTACGCCTCGATCCCTGACGGCGCGGCAGCCCTCGAGGGCAACATCCGCTTCCCCGACGGCGTCCCGGCGCGGTTCCGCGGGAAGGTCGTCCTCAACTTCGGGTACGTGCCCGGCGGCTACGGCTGGGTGTTCCCGAAGGGCGACCACGTGAACGTCGGCGTGGGCGGCTGGAAGCACGCCGCCGGCCCGCGCCTGCGCGCCGCCCTCAAGCACCTCTGCCGCCTGTACGACCTCGACCCCGAGTCGGTCGAGGCGCTCCGGGGGCACACCTTGCCGATGGCGGCGCCCGGCATGACGATTGCCGCGCTCGGCTCAGCGGTCATCGGCGACGCGGCCGGCCTCGTCGACCCGCTGTCCGGCGAGGGCATCTACGCCGCGCTCGCTTCCGGGACAGCCGTGGCCCCCGCCGTGGCGGACTACCTCGGCGGCACGACGAAGGGCCTGGAGGGCTACCAGGCGACGATGGAGCGCGAACTGCTGCCGGAGAACCGCGCATCCTCGGCGCTGCTGGAGATCTTCCAGGCGTCGCCCGACCCGTTCATCTGGCTGATGCAGCACTTCGGCCCGTTCTGGGGTGGCGCGTGCCGCCTCGTCCGCGGCGAGGCCAGCTATGAGGGCCTGACCTATACGGCTGGCCCGCTCGGGCACGCGCTGCTCGCGCCCGTGTCGGCCGTCGCCCGGCAGGTGAACCTGCGCCGGCACCCGCGGCGATGACCGCTGACGGCGCGCCGGCGCTGCGGGTGGCGCTGGAGGCCAACGACCGGGAGCGTCGCAGGCTCGTGCTACTTGGTCGCGAGCCTCGACGATGCAGCGCTGGCGGAGGGCGTCCACGGGCGCTGGACGGTCGCGGCGAAGCTCGCACACCTCGCGTACTGGGACCGATTCGCCCTCGCGCTGCTGGAGCGATGGGCGGCCGGCGAGGGCTACGCCACCGACACCCTGCCGGACTTCCACGACGACGCCCTGAACGACGCCCAACTGGCGGAGCACCTCGCCCTGCCGCCGCGCCAGGCGGCGCGGCTGGCGGTCGAGGCCGCCGGGGCCATAGATGCGCACCTGCACAGCCTGCCGACGGAGACGGCAGTGCGGCTGCTGACGGACCCGGACGCCCCACGGCTGCTCCGGCGGCACCACCACCGGTCCGAGCACCTGGTCGAGATCGACGTGGCGCTGGGGTTGAGAGGCTGTTGACAGTCATAACGTCGAAGCGTCAGACTGTACCCACTATGGCGCACCTGACCATCCTCACCGGCGCCCCCACCTCGACCGCGGGTCTCCGCGGCTTTTTCGTACTCGTACTTACCTAGGCGGCGCCCAGCGCACCTTGCGCTGTCAGCGTCGCCCCCGCCCGCGTGTCGGGCGGTTTTCGTGTCCGGGAGCATTCAACCGGCGTCCGTCACGACGCCTCACCGAAGGTAAGAGCACAGATATGACCATGATGAGCGGCGCGGACATCGTCCTCGAAAGCCTGACGCGCCTTGGCGTCGACGTCGTCTTCGGCTACCCGGGCGGCGTGGTCCTGCCCCTGTACGACCGCTTCCCCGCCCACCCCGAGGTGCGCCACATCCTGGTGCGGCACGAGCAGGGCGCCGGGCACGCGGCGGACGGCTACGCCCGCGCCTCCGGCAAGCTGGGGGTCGCGCTGGCAACCTCCGGCCCGGGCGCGACGAACCTGGTCACGGCGATCACCACGGCGCACATGGACTCGGTGCCCACGCTCTTCATCACCGGCAACGTCGGCCGCGAGCTGCTCGGGCGGGACGGCTTCCAGGAGGCCGACATCACCGGCATCACGATGCCGACCGTAAAGCACAACTACCTCGTCATGCGCGCCGAGGACCTCGCCTACACGTTCGCCGAGGCGGCGTACATCGCGACGACGGGCCGCAAGGGCTCGGTGCACATCGATATCCCGAAGGACGTGTTCCTCGAGCAGGCCGAGTTCATCTGGCCCGAGAAGATCGAGATCCGCGGCTACCGCCCGCAGACCGTCGGCGCCACGGCGCTCGTCGAGCAGGCGGCGGAGATCATCAACGCCGCGGAACGCCCGGTGATCTTCGCGGGCCACGGCGTCATCCTCGCCGAGGCGGCCGAGGAGCTGCGGCTGTTCGCGGAGAAGACGGGCACGCCGATCCTCAACACCCTGCTGGGCCTGGGCAGCATCTCGCCCGACCACGCGCTGGCGTACGGCATGATGGGCATGCACGGCTCGTACTGGGCGAACCACGCCGCGAGCAACGCCGACGTGATCATCGCGCTGGGCATGCGCATGGACGACCGAGCGCTGGGGCGCTTTGCGGACATGAACCCGACCGCGAAGATCGTCCACGTCGACATCGACCCCGCGGAGCACGGCAAGAACCTCTTCACGATGGTCCCGATCGTGGGCGACGTGAAGGTCGTCCTCGGCCAGCTGATGGAGCACGTCGTCACGAACAGCCACGCCGAGTGGGTGCGCTGGATCGACGACCTGCGCAACAACCACCGCCTGTCGATGAGCGTCCCCCCCGGCGAGGAGATGACACAGCAGCACGTGATCTCGAAGATCGCGCAGTTCATCGGCCCGGAGGCCGTCCTGACGACCGGCGTCGGCCAGCACCAGATGTGGGCGGCGCAGTTCGGCAACATCGGTCGTCCGTACCAGCTCGTCACCTCGGGCGGCCTCGGCACGATGGGGTTCGAGGTGCCGGCGGCGATGGGTGCCGCGGTGGCCTGCCCCGACCGCGCGGTCTGGACGATCTGCGGCGACGGCGGCTTCCAGATGACCTTCCAGGAGATCGCCACCATGGTGGACGAGCACCTGCCGGTGAAGATGGCGATCATGAACAATGGCTTCCTGGGCATGGTCCGCCAGTGGCAGGAGCTGTTCTACGGGAACAACTACGTCTCGGTCGCGATGTCGCAGCCGGACTTCCTGAAGCTCGCGGAGGCCTACGGCATCCACGGCATCCGCGTCACCGACCGCTCGCAGGTGGACCAGGCGCTCGAGGACGCCGCCGCCTACCCCGGCCCGGTGATCCTCGACTTCCGTGTCGAGGCGGAGGGCAACGTGTTCCCGATGGTCCCGGCGGGCGCATCGCTCTCCGAGACGATCGAGGAGCCGCAGAAGGTCAGGTAGGGGTCGGAGAGCGCCCCACCCACCTCCTCGATCGAGGGGCGGGACAGGCAGAGCACCCCCACCCCAACGCTCCCCCATCGAGGGGGAGGGGCCGGAAGAGCAGAGGATCGAAGTTATGAAGCACACCGTCGCCGCACTGGTCGAAGACCGACCGGGCGTCCTGAACCGGGTCGCGTCGCTGTTCCGGCGTCGCGGGTTCAACATCGACAGCCTCGCGGTCGGGACGACCGAGGAGGCCGGGATCTCGCGCATGACGATCGTCGTCGACGGCGCGGAGGGCATCGCGACGCAGGTCGAGCGACAACTCGACAAGCTCATCGATGTCGTCGTGGTGGAGAACCTGACGCACCTCGACACCGTCGAGCGCGAGCTCGCGCTGATCAAGGTGGCCGCGCGGCCGGACCAGCGCCGCGAGATCCTCGACATGGTCGAGATCTTCCGGGCGCAGGTCGTGGACGTGGGGCCGACGACGCTGGTCGTGCAGATCACGGCGGCGGCGTCCACGCTGGACGCCCTGCTGGAGAACTTGCGGCCCTACGGCGTCCGCGAGATGGTGCGCACCGGGCGCATCGCGCTGACTCGAGGGGCACGCACGACGTCGCTCCCGCACGAGTCGGCAGAGGCGCGCCGGTTCCACAGCGAGTCCGGCCGCCGCCCTGAGGGCGAGCTGCCGTTCGTTGGGGAGTAA
>CAMDAY010000016.1 GCA_945888895.1 Dehalococcoides mccartyi
GAGCCCATCTTACCAGTGTCAGGCGGTCGGTTCGGACGCTCGGTGGGGTGCCGAGGTGGGGTCAGTGCTCGGATCGCGGCTCGCGCTCCATGAGCGCGCGCACTTCCGCGAGCGGCGCAGCGCCCTCGTAAAGGATGCGCTGGAGCCCCTCGGTTATCGGCATCTCGACGCCGAGGCGGGCAGCGAGACGGAGCGCCGCGGGGATCGTCGTGGCACCCTCGGCCGTCTCGCCCAACTGCGCGAGAGCGTCATCAAGCGTCGTGCCGTCCGCGATCAGCGCGCCGAGCCGCCGGTTGCGCGACAGCGGACTGTACGAGGTGGCGATAAGGTCGCCGATCCCGGCGAGCCCCTGGAACGTCATCGCCTGGGCACCGCCCGCGACGCCGAGCCGCGTGATCTCCGCGAGTCCGCGCGTGAGCAACGCAGCCTTCGCGTTGTTGCCGAACTGAAAGCCGTCCACCATCCCCCCGGCGATCGCGATCACATTCTTGAGCGCCCCGCCGAACTCAACGCCCGCGACGTCCTCGCTGGTGTAGACGCGCAGGGCGCGCGAGTGGAACGCGCCACGCAGCGCGGCGATCGAGGCGTCCCGCGTCGCGATCACGGTGGAGCCCGGCAGGCCTTCCACGACCTCGCGCGAGAGGTTGGGGCCGGAGATGACGGCGAGCGGATGTCCGGGCAGCGCGTGGCCAAGCAGTTCGGACATGCGGCGCCCGGTCTCGCGGTCGATGCCCTTCGTGGCGCTGAGGATGGTCGCGTCGCCTCGGAGCGCGCCCGCCACCGTCGAGGCGTTCGCGGCCAGCGTGTGCGATGGCACCGCGAAGCAGACGAGGTCGGCGGTGCGCAGATCCTCGATGGTGCCGGCGGTGAGCTGCTCAGGAAAGACGACCCCGGTGAGTCGAGGACTGCGGCGCTCACGCTGCAAGGTCGCCGCCTCCGCCTCGGAGCGGGCGATGAGCAGCGTCGGGAGCCCGCGGCGGGCGAGGTGCACCGCGAGGGTGGTGCCCCACGCGGTGACACCAATGACGGCGGCCTGTTGGAACGCGTCGGGCATCGAGGGCGCTAGTGCGCGCCGGTGGGCCGCTGGCCGCCGCCCTGCCCCAGCTTGGGCTCGGTGCCGGCGATCAGACGACGGATGTTGCCAACGTGGCTGATCTCGACCGCGAGCATCGTGAGCAGCGCGAACACGAGGTAGGGCGCATCGAGGCGCTCGGCGAACACGAGCCCCGCCACCGTGACGAACCCGACGAAGACGCCGACCACAGACATCAGCGAGGCGTAGCGGAAGACCACGAGGATCACGATAGACAATGCTACCACGACCAGCGCCGCGGGGGGCGAGACGGCGAGGAACGCCCCGAACGCGGTGGCGACGCCACGGCCACCTCGGAAGCCAGCGTACACCGGGAAGATATGACCGATCACTGCCGCGACGCCGGCGAGCGCCGCCGCCCAGGGGTCGTCCAGCACCATGCTGCCGATGAGCACGGCCGAGGCGCCCTTCGCGATGTCACCGACAACGACGATCGCGGCCCATTTCCAGCCCATGGTGCGGAGTGAGTTGGTGAACCCGGTCTTGCCGGAGCCTCGCTCGCGCAGGTCACCGACGCCCGAGAGGCGACCGACGATCAGGCCGAACGGGATACCACCGAAGAGGTAGCCCGCCACGACACCGACGACGATCGCTGCCCATCCGCTCACGCCGGTACTCCCAGCTCGTGCGCCTGGCGTCCCCGGAACACGAGGCGCACGGTCGTGCCCTCGAAGCCAAAGACTGCGCGGATTCTATTCTCCAGGAAGCGCTCGTAGGAGAAGTGGACGATCGCCGGGTTGTTCACGAAGAACACGAACGTCGGCGGCGAGACGGCCGCCTGCGTCACGTACAGCACCTTCAGCTTCTGGTTCTTCACCGTCGGTGGGCCGTGCTCGGTCATCGCGCGGTGCACGATGCGGTTGAGCTCGGACGTCGGCACGCGGGTCGAGCGCACCGAGGCGACGTGGACGACGAGCTCCATGAGGTCACGCACGCCCTCGTTCGTGAGGGCCGAGGTGAACTGGATAGGCGCCCACGCCATGAACTGGTAGTGCGAGTCGATCTGCGCCGCGAACTCCTGGCGTCCGCTGCGATCCTCCGCGAGGTCCCATTTGTTCACGACGAGGATGATCCCCTTGCCGTGCTCCAGCGCGTAGCCCGCGATGTGCGTGTCCTGCGCGGTCAGCGGCTCGGTCTGGTCGATCACCAGCAGCACGACGTCCGCACGGTCGACGGCCTGCTCGGCGCGCTGAACGGAGTGGCGCTCCACGCCGCGCTCGATCTTGCCCTTGCGCCGGATGCCCGCCGTGTCGACGAGGATCATCGAGTGGCCCTCGAACTCAAACGGCGAGTCGATCGGATCGCGTGTCGTGCCCGGCACATCCGAAACGACCACGCGATCTTCACCGAGAATCACGTTCGTCAGCGACGACTTGCCGACGTTGGGGCGTCCGACGATCGCGACGCGGATACGCGGATCCTCGGCTTCCGGAATCGGCGCTCCCGCGACCATGTCGAGGATCGCGTCCATCAGGTCGCCGATGCCCTTGCCGTGGATCGCGGACACGGCGAACGGCTCGCCGACGCCCAGCGCGTACAACTCGACGAGGTTGCGCTGCCCGGCGCTCGTGTCCGTCTTGTTCGCGACGAGGAGCACCGGCTGGTTCGCGCGGCGCAGTCGCTCCGCGATGTCGTAGTCAGCGGAGGTCGGGCCGGCAGCCGCGTCCACCACGAACAGCACCGCAGCCGCCTCGGTCAGCGCCTGCTCGACGCCCTTGCGGATCGCGGGGCCGAACGGATCCTCCTCGTCATCCCCGAGGCCACCCGTGTCGACGACGCGCACCTGCTTGCCGTTCCAGTCGAACGCGCCGTAGATGCGGTCGCGCGTGGTGCCGGGGAGGTCCTCCACCAGGGCACGGTTCGCCGAGGTCAGCCGGTTGAAGAGCGCAGATTTGCCCACGTTGGGGCGGCCCACGATGGCGAGCAGCGGGGCGTTGGCGATGTCCGCCGCAGGGGCGTCAGGGGAGAGGTCTGGTGATGTCATTGTGACCCGATCGTAACCTCGGCGGTCGTCGCCTGCACGAAACCGACCGTGATGCCGTCCGGGACCTGCACCCGGATGGGCAGCGTGTACGTCCCGGCGGTGCGCCCGGCCACATCCACGGTCACCTTCACGTCCTCCGGCAGGAGCGCGTTCAGCGCCGGGATCGGGCCGTTCAGCACCACCTCGACGGTCGGCGAGGTGAAGCGGACGCTCAGTCTCTGGGGGACGTTCAGCGCCTGGATCCCGAACGTCGTCCGCTGTGCGCCCCCGATTTGGGCGATCGTGATCGTCACGGTCGCCCTCGACGCGCCGATTGCGGACACGCCCTGCGGGAGCGGCACCGCGAGCGACCGCGCGATGTCGGCGCGCGCACCGGCAACATCGACGGCGGGCAGCACGATGCGGTCGATCACCTGGAGCACCTGCACCGCCCCCTGGATCTGGATCGTCGAGGGGGATGTGCTGACCGACGCCACCCGGTATCCCGTGTCGGGCACCCCCGTCACATCCACGGTGAGCGGCACGGTCCGGACAATCGTGCTCTGGATCACCTGCACGCCGACCTTCACCGTCTTCGGGTCGATGCGCACCCCACGGATCTCGCCGCCTCCGGCGCCGACGGGCTTGAGGTTCACGCCAGGCTCGACGCCCGCCGTGAGGCCGGTGACGTTGATCTCCGCAACCGCCTCCGACACCAGCGCGACCAGCGATTCCGCCCCGCGCACCATGACCGTGCTCACGGCCGGGGTCATCGGGCCGAGCTCGTAGCCGATCGGCAGCTGCCCGACCGCGCGCGTGGTGACCGGCACGCGATTCGTCAGTTGGTTTTCGAGGTTCACCGTGATCACGCGCGGGCTCGTGTCCACGACGCGGACGCCGCTGACGTCGACCACCTCGACCTGCACGGGGACGTCCTGCGACCGTGCACCGAAGCCGTTGAGGTCGACGAACGCGCGGAAATTCGACGCGTTCAGCCGCTCCCACCGATCCGAGGCAGCCGCGACTCGCAGCGTGATCGTCGGGAGCTGGTTCGCGACAGCCAGCGAATCGCCCACGTTGACCGCCTCGACGGTGATCGGCGCGGGGAAGGAATCCACGAGCGACGGGTTCTCCGTGTCGGCGACGAAGATCCACAGCGAGATGCCGAGGACGAACGAGACAGCGAGGAGTCCCGGCGTCCTCCGCACCGCGGCGCGCGCGCGGCGGTAGACCTCGCTCGCGAGTTCCATTGCTTCCGCGCGTCCGCCGTCCCCCCGTGGGCTGGACATCGTCACGAGGCGCGCCGTTCGCCGGCGGTGGCCGTGTCCGATTCGACCCAGTCGATGTCGAACAGCCGGTGCAGCTGGCGCAACAGGCGCCGCTCGTCTAGGTCAGGGACCATGCGCCCGTTCGAGCACAGAGACACGTCACCGCGCTCCTCGGAGCAGACGATCACCACGGCGTCCGTGCGCTCCGTCAGTCCGACCGCCGACCGATGGCGCATCCCGTACTCGGCGGGCAGTGGCGCCTCGGACAGCGGCAGCGTGCACCCGGCGGCCACGACGCGGTCGAGCCGCACGATGA
This sequence comes from Dehalococcoides mccartyi, assembly GCA_945888895.1. GTDB lineage: Bacteria > Chloroflexota > Dehalococcoidia > UBA2979 > UBA2979 > SHYQ01. The sequence continues at coordinate 4,641 of CAMDAY010000016.1, forward strand.
CCGCGCCGTCGTGCATCGACGAGCGCTCGAAGAACAGGCTCTGCAGCAGCTCGACGGAGAGGGTGGCGTCGAGCCGGATGCCCGTCTCGATCACGTCTTGCAGCCCGGTCTCCCGCTCGATGACGATGAGCGCGCCGGTGCTCTCGCGCGCCATCTGCATCGCCGCGCGCACGACGATGTTGATGGAGCCCTCGTGCTCCCGCTTGTGCAGGACAGATCTCAGGCCGGTGCGCCCGAGGCGTTCGAGAGCGCGGCGCAACTCGGGCTGGAAGATGATCACCATGCCGATGAGCAGACCGGTGACGGAGTTGCGGAGGATCCAGTTGATCATCCGCAGGTCGAATACCTGGCTCAACACCAGGGAGCCGATGAGCACGAGCCCCACGCCGCGAAGCACCGTCATCGCCGCCGTGCCACGCACGAGCAACAGCAGCCAGTAGATCGAACCGGACACGATCAGGATGTCGACCGCCGCGGAGGCATCGAACCGCACGAGGACATCGCGGAGGACCGCCGGAAGCTCTGGCACCGCAGGTCCTCTCTCGCCTTATCGGGTGAAGGCCGGGATACCCGGCCCGCCCGAGCCCGACCTGCGGGCCACGACGCCCCAGTCTAGCGAGCGACACCCCCGAGGATGCTGGCGAGCACGGCCTGCTGCGCATGCATCCGGTTCTCCGCCTGCTCGAAGACCACGGAGTTCGCGGACTCAATCGCCTCGTCGCTGATCTCCTCGCCGCGGTGGGCGGGGAGGTCGTGCATCACGAGCGCGTCGGAGGGCGCGGCGGAAAGCAGCGCCGTGTCGATCTGGTAGCCGACGAAGTCCTCGGCGCGCTGGGCCGCCTCGGCCTCCTGGCCCATCGAGGCCCATACGTCGGCATACACCGCCGTGGCGTTGCGGACGGCCTCGTACGGGTCACGGACCTGCGTCACGCTGCCGCCGCCGGCGAGGGCACGCGCGACCTCGATCGTGGTGTCCGGTAACTCGTATCCCGCGGGCGTGGCGACGACCAGCTCGACGCCCGTGAGCACCGAGGCGTACGCGAGCGACCGCGCGACGTTGTTCCCGTCGCCGATGTACGCGAGCCGAAGTCCGCGGAGGTTTCCGAATCGCTCGCGCAGCGTGAGCAGGTCGGCCAGGGCTTGGCAGGGGTGCTCATCGTCGGAGAGCGCGTTCACCACCGGCACGTCGGCGTACTCGGCCAGTTCGGTCACAGTGGAGTGGAGGTAGGTGCGGGCGGCGATGCCCTGCACCATCCGCGCGAGCACGCGTGCGACATCCTTCACCGGCTCGCGCTCGCCCATCTGCACCTCGCGCGGCGACAGGTACAGCGCGCGCCCACCGAGGCGGTGCATCGCCATGTCGAACGAGGTGCGTGTGCGGAGCGAGGGCTTCTCGAACACCATCGCGAGCGTCTGCCCTGCGAGGATCGGGCTGCACCCGTCGCGCTTCATCCCGAGCGCGAGCTCGAGGAGCATCGACAGTTCGTCGGCAGACAGGTCGAGGATCGAAGTGAAGTCACGGCCCAACAAGATGCGGCTCCGGGGCTGGGGTACCGGTGGCGCGAGCCTCGGCGCGCGGACGCACCTCGAACCGCGAGGACGAAGTATAGCCGGGGGATTATGTAGCGGTACACCCGCCCGACGGTGCGGGCGGCTAATCGTCCGTGGCGGGACGTCGGGTGCTGAGCGGCTGTTCGATCAGCCCGCGGAACCGTTGCGAGAAATGCGTCGCCAGCGCTTCGTAGATCCGCATCCCGAGACGCGGGTTCTGCTCGGCGAGCGTCCGCACCTCGTGCGCGCCGAGCTTCAGCACGCGGCATGCAGTGCCCGTGACCGCGCGGCCCGGACTCGCAAACGGAGGCACGAGCGAGGAGGCTCCCCAGATCTCGGGTCCGAAGAGCGTGGCGTACCCCTCTTCGACCCTCGGCTGCGGGAAGGTGATGTCGACGCGACCGTCCAGGATGACCCACAGCACGGGCGGCTCGCCCGCGGGAGTCTCCAGGGCATATCCAGCGGGCAGGCCGACCTCCTGCCCCATCGCCCAGAGCAGGGTTAACTCGGCTTCGCCGAGCTGACGGAAGAGCGGGATCTGCTTCATCAGCTCGAGCGCATCGTTCGCCGTATCGCCTGTCCATCCGCTTCGGCCTGCACTTCATTGTGCACCGCTCAGCACGGACGATTCGGGTAGAGAACCTATCTCAAACGCTCCCGACGCCTCGCCCTGCCAGATGCTCCAAACGCGATAGGATGCGGCCCATGCCACCGCTCCCACCACCCGGCCGCTGGCTCACGCCGCTCCGGCTCCTCCAGGCCGCCCTTGTCCTCGTCTCGCTCGTCGCTCTCGGCGTGCTGTTGTCGCGCCAACCAGTCCCGCTCGGTGTCGAGGTGGAACGACGTGCACCCGCTCCCGGCATCGACGAGATCCGCGTGCACGTGGGCGGCGTCGTACGCCCGGCGTCGTTATTGCCCAGCCCGGGGAGCGTGTATCGGACGCGATAGCGCGTGCTGGCGGCGTCACGCCCGAGGCAGACGTCGCCGCCATCAACCTCGCCCGGCGCGTGCAGGACGAGGACCGAATCGTCGTCCCGAAGATAGGCACCGGCGCGTCGAGGCTCCTCGATTTGAACCGCGCGACGCAGGCGCAGCTGGAGGCACTTCCGGGCATCGGCGCGGTCCGTGCCGCTGCGATCCTCGCCGATCGCACCCGGACTCCGTTCCGCTCCACCGACGAACTGCTGGATCGCGGCCTCGTGTCGGCGAGCGTGTACGCACAGGTGCGGGACCTCGTCACCGTGTCGGCCGGCGAACGGTGATCCCCGCCGCCATCCTTGCGACGGGGGCGTACGCCGGCGGCACGATCCTCGGCGCGCTGCTCAGCGGGCCGTGGTGGATCACGGCGCTGCTCGCCTCGACGCTGGCGCTCGCCGCCGCGCTGCGTGATCCCACCGTCCGAGGCGCCACGACACTGATCGCCGCCGTCGCACTGGCCGCCGCGGGACACGCGCGGTACGAGGCCGTGGGGCTCACTCCGCCGCCGCCGATCGCCTCGATGACCGGCGCGCACACGGTGACCGGCGTGGTACGCGAGATGCCCGGGTGCGCGGCTCGCTCCAGCAGGTCGACCTCGACGTCGAGCGCATCGACGACGCGGCGTCGACGGGCGGCATCCGCCTGCAATTGCGCAGCGAGGGCGACCCACTCCGCGGCGGCGACCGTGTCCGTTTCATCGGTCGCCTCGAGCAGCCGTCCAACGATCCCGCGAACCTCGGCGAATTCGACTACGCGTCGTACCTGCGCAGCCGCGATGTGTACGCGGTCAGCCGCTACCCGACTGAAGTCGCGCGCCTCGGTCAGACCGACCCGGCATGGCGTGCCGCGCTGCGTTCGCTGCGCCGCGGCGCGGTCGAGTCGATCGGGCGCACGCTGCCGGAGCCGGAGGCATCGCTCGCTGCAGGTGTGCTCGTCGGCGAGCGCGGCACCCTCCCCGCCCGTGATGTCGAGGCGCTCCGCGTCACGGGCACGACGCACCTCGTCGTGGTGTCCGGGCAAAACATCGCGCTGCTCCTCGGCATCGCGATCGCCACGCTCACGATCGTGATGTCGAGGCGGCGCGCGGCAATCGCGACGCTCGCGCTGCTGGGACCGTACGTGATCCTCGTGGGTGGCGACCCGCCCGTGGTGCGGGCCGCGATCATGTCGGTGGGGATCGCCCTCGCCTCGGTCACGGGGCGGCGCACGCCGGGCTGGGTGTACCTGCTGTACGCCGTCGCCACGATGCTCGCAATCGATCCGAGGCTCGCGCGCGACATTGCCTTCCAACTCAGTGCGACCGCGACCGCCGGCGTGATCGTGCTCGCCCCGCCGCTGCGCGACGCGATCCTCGCGCGCTTCCCGCGCACCGCCGAGGGCTGGCGTGCCGCGTTGGTCGAGGCCGCAGCACGGCGACCGGCGCATCGCTCGCCGTGCTGCCGGTACAGGTTGCCGCGTTCGGCCGGCTGTCGCCGTGGTCGGTGCCCGCGAACATCCTCGTCGCCCCGCTCTACGAGGCGACGTTCGCCATCTCGGCGATCGCCGCCGCGATCGGATGGTTCGAGCCCGCAGCAACCGCATTCGGCTTCGTTGCCCGGTTCGCCCCGGCGGCGTTCCTCGGGCTGGTGCGGCTGCTCGCACGACTGCCGGGCGCTGACATCCCCATCGCGGCGCCGATGCTTCTCGGCCTCGCGTTCTACGCTCTGCTCGCGCGCGGCACGTCGCTCCTCGCTCAGCGCGCCGAGGTGTCCGAAGCACCCGCGCTCGCGCCGAGCCGCAGCAGCCACCTCGGCCTCACGGTCGCGCTGGCCGTGACGGCCGGCGGGCTGTGGATCGCCGTGCTGACGCCGCAACCCGCGCTCGCGCGCGTCACGGTGCTCGACGTCGGGCAGGGGCAGGCGATCCTCGTCGAGGACGGCGGGCGGCGCGTGCTCATCGACGCGGGGCCGCCGGACGGCGCCGTGCTCCGCGCGCTGCCGAGGCTCGGCGCGACCGGCGCGCTGGATGTACTCGTCGTGACCCACGCCGACGCTGACCACGCGGGCGGTGTCCGCGAGGTGACACGTCGCCTCGGCGCGTCCGATGTCCGCGCCGCGCGCGGCGTGACGATCCCCGGCAATGTGACGCATGAGGAGATCGATATCGGCGACCGCATCCGCGTCTCCGACCGCGTGACGATCGAGGTCCTCGCACCGCCCGTCGCAACGCTCCCCGCGACCATCTCGTCGCGGAACGACGCCGCGCTGGTGCTGCTGCTGCGGATCGGCGAGCGGCGCATCCTGCTGCCCGCAGACATCGAACGGCCCGGCGAGCAGTGGCTCGTCGCGAGCGGCCTCGACCTCCGCGCGGACGCGCTCGTGGTGCCGCACCACGGGTCGACCACCTGGTCGACGCAAGAGTTCCTCGACGCCGTACAGCCGCGCGTCGCCGTCGTGTCGGTCGGCGCGCGCAACCCCTACGGCCACCCCGCGCCCGAGGTGCTCGCGCGCCACGGCGGTGTGCAGGTGCTCCGCACGGACGAGTCCGGTGACATCACGCTGCGCTCAGACGGTTCGAGGCTCTGGGTCGCGCCACAGCGAGACCGAGTGCCGGTGCCGACACGCACGCCGCGTGCGACCTCGACGGCTACTCCTGCGAGGTAGTGTCGGGCTGAGGCTCCGCGGCAGGCGCCTGCTTCGGCGGCATCTGCACCAGCGCCAGCAGCGCCATCTCGTCGCCGCGGTTGCCGAGGCGCCAGCCACCTCGACCGGTCGTCTCCACGCGAATGGCGTCGCCGACCTCCAGCGTCACGCTCTGCCCGGCCGAGTCGCTGACGACGATCGCCCCCGACACGACGACACCGAACGACGGGACGGCGCGATGAAAGCCGGGCCGCGCGCCGACCTCGAAGCGCATGAGCATGACGCGGCTCGCGTCGCCCATCACTACACCGCCGACGCCCTTGAAGTCGCCCGGCCCGTTCTCGAACGGCCAGTCGAACAGGTCGTACGGCTCGAGGTGCGTCTTGCCCTGCTCGTCGGCGGTCAATCGGTAGGCGGTCATGAGTGTCCCTGCGGCGCGAACGGTCGTCCGAGGGTAGCGTGTAGCATGCGCTCCGCGCAGCCACGCCCGTATGACCACTGCCTAAGGACTCCTCCATGCCCGCACCCCAGCGCTCCTTCGACCGCAGCGCGCGCGAGGCGCGACCGATCGTGATCGAGCCCGGCTACTCGAAGCAGGCCGAGGGGTCGGCGCTGATCTCCTTCGGCGACACGAAGGTGCTCTGCACCGCAAGCGTCGAGGCGCGCGTGCCCGGCTGGATGCGCGGAACGGGACAGGGCTGGGTGACCGCCGAGTACGGGATGCTCCCCCGCGCCACGAACACCCGCAACGAACGCGAGGCTGCTCGAGGCAAGCAGGGCGGCCGCACGATGGAGATCCAGCGGCTGATCGGCCGCTCACTGCGCGCGTGCATCGACATGAAGATGCTCGGCGAGGTCACGATCACCCTCGACTGCGACGTGATCCAGGCGGACGGCGGGACGCGCACCGCCTCGGTCACCGGCGCGTGGGTCGCGCTCGCGCAGGCCATCGAGTGGGCGCAGAAGAACGGCAGCATCGTCACGTCGCCGTTGAAGCACCACGTCGCCGCGGTCTCCGTCGGCATGATCGACCACGTGCCGCTGCTCGACCTCGACTACTCCGAGGACTCCCACGCGGGCGTCGACTTCAACGTCGTCATGCTCTCCACCGGACAGCTCGTCGAGGTCCAGGGCACCGCCGAGGCCGAGCCCTTCGACCGCGACGAGATGAAGCACCTTGTCGATCTCGCCTGCGAGGGCATCGAGCGGCTGTTCAAGGCGCAGGACGCCGCGCTGGCCGCGTGGCGAGGTACCGGCGCGTGAGCGACGCGACCACCGAGATCGACCCCGTCGTCGCGGAACACGCGGCCATACGGTCGTCCGTCCGGGCCGCAGCAGCGCTCACCGGGCACACGGTTGTGCTGAACGCGCTCGCCGCCGTCATCGCGACCTACGGGCTCTTCGCGAACAGCGCGGCTGTGGTGATCGGTGCAATGGTGGTGGCGGCGCTGCTCGGCCCGATCCTCGGGATCGGCCTGTCGATCGCGGAGGGGGCGCCGTGGCACCTCGCGCGGAGCCTCCGGGCGCTCGCCGCCGGCACCTGCACCGTGTTCATCACCGCGCTGGTCGTCGGCCGCCTGCACACGAACTTCGCGATCACCAGCGAGATTCTGCAAAGGACATCCCCCAACCTCAGTGACCTCGTGATCGCTCTCGCCGGCGGCGCGGCGGGCACGCTCGTCACTACCTCGCCACGCATCAGCGCGGCGGTCGTGGGCGTCGCGATTGCCACCGCGCTCGTGCCGCCGCTCGCCGCGGGCGGCATCTTGCTCGCGCGCGGGGAGTTCGAACTGGCCTCGGGCGCGGTGCTCCTCGCCTGCACGAACATGCTCGCGATCACGCTGTCGTCGTCCGTGGTGTTCTGGCTGTCAGGGTACCGGCGTTACCCGGCCCTTGACTGGCGGGATGTCCGAGGGCTGCTCCGGCGGAACGCGTTGGCAGCCATCCTGCTGCTGGTGCTCGGCACCAGCAGCAGTCAATCTCCGACGCACCGTGGAGCAGGAGCGCTACCAAGCGTCCACGACCACGTACCTTCGCGAGAGCCTTGCGCGGCTCCCCGGCCAGCAACTTGTGGAAGCCCTCTTTGAGGCACGCGGCAAGGTCACCATCGTTCGCGCCGTCGTGCACGGCGCGGTGCAGCCGTCTCCGGCGGACGTGGCCGCGATCGAGCGCGGACTGCCCGACCCGCGGGCTGGCGCGACCGAGCTCCGCATCCGTTTCGTCCCAACCGTCACGATCGGCCGGGACGGGCCGATCTCGGACTACTCCGGCCCGGCGAGGCGTGACTGATCGCGCTCTCCAGAAATATGATCGATCGAATGATCAAAAGCCTTGACGCCGGGATCTCCGCCCCGTAGGTTATGTCCCACGCGAGTGCCTTCGATGGGCCGCTGTTCTCCCCAGGGCAGCCGGTCGACGGGAGAGCGTGATGCTGTACGGACTCTTCTGCCGCCTCGGGCGGCCTGTTGCTGACTACCCCACGCTGTCGGGCGCGGTGCAGGCAGTTGGTGTCGCCTCGTGGCCGTTCCCGGAGGGGACGTGGCTCATCGAGTCGGACCATTCCGCCGATGCCATTCGGGACTCGATCCAGACGGCGATCGAGCCCGAGGATCTCGCGCTCGTGTTCCCGATCAACGTCGGGCCGGGCCGGTGGACCTCCCTCAAGGACTTCAAGTACGGGCAGAAGTTCCTGCAGAGCGCCCTCCAGCGCGAGAGCCTCGCCCGGCCGTAGGGGCGACGCCATGACGCGCCGCCCCTCCTCCGAGAAGCCGCACGAGCACGTCGACTTGGACGGCCTCGGCGTCAACGACATCCTGTCGGTCGATCGCACTGCGCTCGCGAACGAGCAGACGTTGCTCGCCTACATCCGCACCGCGCTGACGTTCGCGGTCAGCGGCGGGTCGGCGATCCAGTTTCTCGACGGTGCGGTCATCGACGCCATCGGCTACACGTTCGTGGCGGCGGGCGTGCTGACTGGCATCATCGGCGCGCTGCGCTTCCGCACCGTCCGCGCGCAGGTCCAGCGGATCGAGCGGTGCGCGCCGCGATCGCCCCGGGCAGGCGGGGATGAACGCGAACAAGAGGGCTAGTCAGGGAGCTACGCGTACTGGCCCCACGCCGCTAGGCGTACCCGCCTCTAGGCGTACTCACCCAGGAACATGCCGCCGAGGATGTGGACGTGGGCGTGGTCCTGGGACTGCATCCCGTCGTAGCCGAAGTTGGAGATGAGCCGGAAGCCGCCGGGGCACTGCTCGTTCCCCACCTTTACCGCCGCCGCTCCGACCGCGCCCATGTTCGACCACAGCTCGGACTGGGTCATGTGCTGCTTCGGCATGGCGAGGAGCATGATCGGCACCCACTTCAGGCGGTTCCGGATGACGATCACCTCGTCCGACTCGAAGAGGACATCGGCGGGTTCGCGTCCGGCGACGATTTCGCAAAAGACGCAAAAGCGTTGCATCTGTAGCCTTGTCTCGTGCGATGACGTCGCTGCGCGCTCCTCGATGGTTCGGAGGGGCGTGGGCGCCAGTCTAGGAACGCGCGGCGAGGGGCGTCAAAAGCGCCTGTCGAGGATGCCGAAGACGCTTGCAGGAGAGGCCCACACGTATGACCGAGATCCGCCCGTTCCGCGCGCTGCGCTACAACCCCGCGCGCGTCACCCCCGACGACGTGATCGCGCCGCCGTACGACGTGGTCGGCGCGGACGCCGTCGCGGCCCTGCACACGCGCTCGCCGTACAACGCGGCGCACCTCGAGAACCCGGCGGGGAGCGGCGACGCGCGGTTCGCCGGGGCGAAGAAGACGCTGGACGCATGGTTGAAGGACAAAGCGCTGGTGCGCGACGCCGTGCCCGCGCTCTACGTGTACGAGCAGCGCGCGAAGATCGACGGCCGCTGGGTCAACCGACGCTGCGTGTTCGCGCGGACGCGCCTGCACCGCCCCGAGGAAGGCATCGTCCGCCCGCACGAGGCCACCCTCTCCGGCCCGCGCGAGGAGCGTCTGCGCCTGATCCGCGCGACGCGCACCAACATCTCCCCGATCTTCGCGACGTTCCTCGACCCGACGCACGCGGCGGGCGACCTGATCGCGAAGGTCGCGGGCACGGAGCCGGACTTCGAGGCGCACGACCGCCTCGGCGACCGGCACCGGCTGTGGGTCGTCACGAACAAGGCGCAGATCGCGACGCTCACGGGCGTCCTAGAGGCCACGAACATCACGATCGCGGACGGGCACCACCGCACGCACACCGCGCTCGACTACCGCGACGAGGCCGCCGCGAAGGCGGGCAAGCGCTGGACCGGCAACGAGCCGGAGAACTTCGCGCTGATGGGGCTCATCCCCGAGGACGACCCCGGCCTCGTGATCCTCCCGATCCACCGCCTCGTGAAGGGCGAGGTGCTTCCGGAGCGCTTCCTCGAGCGCCTTTCGGCGCTCTACCGCGTCGAGGTGCTCTCGACTGACGGCGGCGCCGAAGCCGTCGAGGCGGCGTGGGAGCGCGTGCAGGCGAACGCCTACGGGCCGACCGCCTTCGCGATCCTCGGCGTGGACGGGCCGCACTCCATCCATTTGGCAACGGCTCGGTCACAAGAAGCGATTGATGCAGCAATGCCGCAGGGCCTCTCGACCGCCTCGAAGCGCCTCGACGCCCGCATCCTGACCGAGACGGTGCTGACGCCGATCTTCGGCATCGACCGCGCCGCCCTCGCCGCCGGCCGCGTGGAGTTCACCGAGAGCGCCGAGGAGACCCGTGAGGCCGTGGAGAGCGGCGCGTGCCGCCTGGCATTCCTCATCAACGCGACGCGTGTCCAGCAGGTCACGGAGGTCGCCGACGCCGGCGAGGTGATGCCGCAAAAGTCCACGTTCTTCTACCCGAAGCTCGCGACCGGCCTCGTGTTCAACAGCCTGGACGACTAGGCCCGGAGGGCGGAGGGCCCTCACCCTGCCCTTTCCCCCTCAAAGCGAGCGAGGGTTCTGAGCGCCGCTGTTGGCCGCCTCGCCCGCGCAGTGGGAGAGGGTTGGGGTGAGGGCCTCCCCGCACCAGGCCACTCCTAACACGATATCGATGCGAGAGACGGAAACCCCCACCCCCGCCCTCCCCCGTAACGGGGGAGGGGGACAGAACGAAGATTCAGAACCTCTCCTCCGAACCAGGAGACCGTTCGACTGAGGGCCTCCGGGCGTTCCCCCTGCTCGAGTACCAAGACAACGCCCCGGTCATTCGACCGGGGCGTTGTCTTGGTACTCGAAGGGTTCGAGGCTAGAGCTGGACCTGGTTCAGCTTGTCGATGCCATCGAGGGCGCCGACTTGCGCCACCTCCGCGTCGGTCAGCTCGCGCGCGACGCCGATGAGCATCAGCGCGCGGCCGCCTTCGCCGGCGGAGACCGACATGGACGAGATGTTCACGCCCCAGCTTCCGAGCAGCGTGCCCATGCGACCGATGGTGCCCGGGCGGTCGATGTTCTCGACGGCGAGGAAGTGCTGCGAACCGTCCTCGCGGACGTCGACGCCGTAGCCGTTGATGTTCACCACGCGGACGCCCGCGGGGGTGTGCGTCGCAGAGACGCGCTGCTCGCCGCTGTCGGTGCCGAGCGTGACCCGCACGAGATTCGCGTACGGCTCCTGCGCCTGGCCGTTCTCTTCCTCGATGCGGAGCCCCTGCGCCTCGGCGGTCGCGAGGGCGTTGACCGCGGAGACCTTCTCCGAGGTGACGCCGTCCAGCAGGCCGACGATCACCGACAGGGTGAGCGGCTTCGTGTTGTGATTACCGATCTCGCCGAGGTACTCGATGCGCACCTTCTGGAGGTTGCCCGCCGCGATCTGACGCGCGACACGGGCGGCAGCGGCAGCGGCATCGATGAACGGGCCGATGACGGCCATCGACTCCGCGGCGACCGTCGGGATGTTCACGGGGAAACGCGGCGCACCACCCGCAAGGACTTCGATCACCTGCTCCGCGACGTCGACGCCCGCGCGGTCCTGCGCCTCGTTCGTGGAGGCGGCGAGGTGCGGCGTGACGACGATGCGCTCGTGCGTGGTGAGGATGTTGCCGACGGCCGGCTCTTCGGAGAACACGTCGATCGCGGCGCCGGCGACCTGACCGGACTCCACCGCGTCGTACAGCGCCTGCTCGTCGATGAGCGCGCCGCGGGCAGCGTTGATGATGCGGATGCCCTTCTTGGACTTCGCCAGCAACTCCGCGTTCACGAGGCTGCGCGTCTCCGCCTGCAGCGCCGTGTGCAACGTGACGAAGTCGGACTCCGCGAAGATCTCCTCGAGCGTGCGGCGCTCGACGCCGAGGGCGCTGAAGCGCTCGTCGGAGACGTACGGGTCGAAGGCAAGAACGCGCATCTCGAAGGCGCGCGCGCGGCGAGCGACCTCGGTACCGATGCGACCGAGGCCGACGACGCCGAGTGTCTTGCCGTTGAGCTCGAGGCCCGTGAACTTCGAGCGATCCCAGCGGCCCGCCTGCAGCGAGGCGTGCCCCTGCGGGATGTGGCGCGCGAGGGCGAGCATCAGGCCGAAGGCGTGCTCGGCGGTCGACATCGTGTTGGCGAACGGCGCGTTGACCACGATGACGCCGTGCTTGCTCGCCGCCTCGACGTCCACGTTGTCCACGCCGACGCCGGCGCGAGCAATGATCTGGAGCTTCGTCGCGGCGGCGAGGACCTTCGCGGTCACCTGCGTCTGGCTGCGGACGACCAGCGCGTCCGCATCCTTGATCGCCTCGCAGAGCTCCTCTTCCTTGAGGCCGGTCTTCACGACCACCTCGTGGTGCTTCGCAAGGAGGTCGATGCCCTCCTTCGCAATGCTGTCCGCTACGAGGATCTTCGCCATGACCGAGCCCCTATCTGCCGCGCCCCGCGGCGCCGTGAGGCCCGCAGGTCTGTTCCGGCGGCGCGGGTATCCCGCGCTTAGCCCGACGAAATTAGCCCTTGTAGCCGAGCTCCGCGAGCGAGCCGCGCAGCGCGTCCAGCCCGGCCGTGATGTCCGGCTCGTGAACCCAGCCGAGGTGGCCGAAGCGGATGATCTTGCCGCGCAGCGAGCCCTGCCCGCCCGCGAAGACCGTGTCGAACTTGTCCTGCGCGACGTTGAGCAGCTTCTGCCCGTCGATGCCCTCGGGCAGACGGATCGCGGTGACCGTGTCGGACTCGATGCCCTCGGTCGCGAGGAGCGAGAGGCCCATCGCCTTCACGCCGTTGCGCGTCATAGACGCGAGGCGGTGGTGTCGCGCGTACACGTTGTCCATGCCCTCGGCGAACATCATCGTCAGCGACTTGTCGAGCTGGAACCAGATCGAGACCGCGGGAGTCCACGGCGTCTGGCCGGACTCAGCGGACTTCTGGTGACGGCGAAGGTCGAAGTAGAAGCGCGGCTGCGGGTTCGCGTCGATCTTCGCCCACGCGCGCTCGTTGACTGAGACGAAGGCGAGGCCGGGGGCCGTCATCCAGCCCTTCTGCGAACCGGAGAGCACGACATCCAGGTCCCACTCGTCGGTCTTCACCGGCACAGAGGAGAGCGAGGAGATCGCGTCGACCATGAGGATCGCGCCGTCGCGCTCGTGCACGAGCTTCGCAAGCGCCGGGAGGATCGGCTGCGTCACACCGGTCGAGGTTTCGTTGTGCGTGACCAGCACGAGCCGGATGTTCGCGTTGCCCTTGAAGGCCACCTCGATCTGATTGAGGTCGGCGGCGAGCCCCTGGTCGAACTTCAACTCGGTGCCCTTGCCGCCATACACCTTCACGAGGTTGATGAGGCGGTCGCCGAACTCTCCGATGGAGATGACGAGCACCTCGTCACCCGGAGCCATCAGGTTCACGATCGCGGACTCCATGGCGCCGGTGCCGGAGGCAGTCAGCGTCATGACATCGTTGGTGGTCTGGTAGACCTTCTTCACGCCCTCGGTGGTGCGGGCGATCATCTCGAAGAACTCGCGTCCCCGGTGGTTGATCATCGGGGCGGCGCCCGCCTGCGCGACCTCGTCGGGGACAGTGGTGGGGCCGGGAATACGCAGGTTCACGAGAACTCCTCGAGGTACGTGGGGGAGACAGAAAGGAATGGCGCATCCCGATCGTACGAAGCACGAGGGTACGGTCAACGAGCCATCGCA
>CAMDAY010000017.1 GCA_945888895.1 Dehalococcoides mccartyi
GGCTGAGGTCGATGACCCTGACGCCTTCGAGGGCAGCGGTGCGCGCAGCGATCGAGGGAACCGCAGGTGCGGCTTGCGCAGCCTGCGACTCTCTGAGGATCGCGTCGTGGTCGGCATCAAGCGCGCGCGAGGGCTGTCGCACGCTGGCGTCCGAACGGGAGAGGCGAATCGGGGAACTCGGCTGCCACGTCGGGCCCAGGCGAGGATCGACGAGCGGCACGACGGTCGACGAAGCGACCGCGTGGTCTTCGGTAATCCACTCCGCCGTGGAACGAACCCGGATCAACGGGAGATCAGCCTCGGCCCCGAGGCGTTCCCACTGGTCGGCTGAACGCGTGCGCATCACCTCCGGCAGCAGCGCTGACAACGCGTCGCGTGTGTCGCGATCGGTGGCAAGGCGCTCGACATCAATCTGCCCTGCGAGGCCGGCGGCGATCGCGAAGCGCTGCAGGAAGTGTGGCTTCGCGAGGGAGATCAACGCCCAACGCCCGTCCGAACACTGGAAAACACCGCCGCCGAAGTCGTTGGGGCGACCGCCGGACGTGTCGGCGCCGACCACCGCCAGACCGTTGGCGCCGATCGCAGAGAACATCGCGTCGAACAGCGGCACCTCGATGTGCTGTCCTCGGCCGTCGCGTTCTCGGGAGAACAGCGCGGCGCCGATGCTGATCCCGGCATTGAGCGCCGCGAACGTTGAGGCGATGGGGATCGCGGTGAATCGGGGCTCACTGGGGCCCGCGCGATAGGTGTCCGTCGCCGCGGCGACGACACCTTCCCATGCGGGGAGGCCAGCCCTCGGGTCATCTGAAGCGAAGCCCGGCAGGGCGCAGTAGATGAGCTGAGAATGGTCGCGGACGAGCTGACCCGGATCGATGCCGAGCCGCGACATGACGCCCGGACGGAAGTTCTCAATGACCACATCGGCACCGGCGACCAGGCGACGAGCCGTCGTGAGATCCGCGGCGCGCTTGAGGTCAAGCACGATTGAACGCTTCCCGCGATTCCATGTCGCGTTAGCAGGCGTCACCCACCGGGGCCCGCCGGGCGGCTCGACCTTCACGACGTCGGCGCCTTGATCGGCGAGGAACATCCCGGTCAGCGGTCCCGCGATGTACTGGCCGAAATCGATTACCCGCACGCCATCCAGGGCCCCAGCCATCGTTCGTCCTCTCGCCCGCCGGCGCGCGCCGGTTCTGGCCAACTGCCGGAAGAGCCTATTTCTCGCTGAATATGACATACGTTGTCCACGCTCGTAATATGCGCTCACGGCTTCCGCTATCTGGCGAGAGGTTCAAGGAGAGGAAACCGGGATGGATTCAGAGTATCGGGACGGGCTCGGCGGACACCAAATCTCCCGACGCAACGTGTTGCGCGGCTCCGCGACACTGGGGACCGGCATTGCCGCCGCCGCACTCATCGGCTGCAGCAGCTCCAAGACCAGCAGCCCAGGCGGCGGCGGGACGCCGACCGGCAGCAGCGCTGCGGGGACGACTCCGGCAGGCGTGAAGCGAGGCGGCCGATTCACCCTGGCGGTGGACGGCGACCCGCCGTCGGGATTCGACCTGCATGCCGGCTCGACCTCAAACGGCAGCTACATGATCACGCCAGCCTACAACCAGCTGGTGCAATTCGACCCGCTCGTCGCCGTCGAATCGCCGCAGTCGATCATCCCCGACCTCGCTGAGAAGTGGGAGATCTCGCCCGACGGTCAGACCTACACGTTCCGCCTTGCGAAAGGCGTGAAGTTCCATGACGGCACGCCCTTCACGTCAGCCGACGTGAAGGCGTCGCTCCTGCGTCAGCAGAAGCCGCCGGCAGGCGTAGTCGCCATTCGCTCGACGCAGTTGTCCGCGATCTCCACGATGGAGACGCCCGATGACAGCACCATCGTGCTCAAACTCTCCCGCCCGACTTCGCCGGACAGCATGCTGCCGATCCTTGGTCAGGGCTGGATGGGCATCTACTCCAAGAAGGACATGGACAGCACCCCGGATCTGTACAAGAAGGGGATGAATGGCACCGGCCCATACCGCTTCAAGTCGTACGACCCGGGAACGAAGATCTCGCTCGACAAGAACCCGGACTACTTCATCAAGGGTCGCCCCTACCTCGATGGTGTCGACGTGTTCATCATCCCTGAAGCCTCTACACGCATGGCGCAGTTCCAGTCGGGCGGTCTCGTCCTCGGTTCCTCCAGCATCACGGATGAGCCGATCCTGCGGAAAGCGATGGGCGACAAGGTTGACATTCAAACGGTCGTCGGCATCTGCAGCTCGACGCTGAACTTCAGCCCCAAGCAGGCGCCGTACACCGACGAGCGCGTTCGCGCGGCAATCTCGCTCGCGATCAACCGCGCTGACGCGATCCAGATCTTGAGCAAGGGCGACGCGATCGTCGGCGGGTACATGCCCCAGGGTGGCCCGTGGGCGCTGCCAGAGGCTGACCTCAAGAAGGTACCGGGCTACGGCCCCTTCTCTGACGCGAGCATTGCGGAGGCGAAGAAGCTGCTGTCGGCGGCAGGTGTGAATGCACCGCTGTCGCCGGTCGTCCTCGTCCGGAATCCGAAGAACGACCAGGACCAGGGGTTGATGGTCGTGGATCAGTTGAAGAAGCTCGGTTGGAACGGCCGCATCGACGCTCGCGAGATCTCGACGGCCTTCGCTCGCTTCAACAGCGGGGACTTCGAGATGGCTTCGACATCACTCTGCCACGGTCTGGACGACCCGGATGCCGTGTTCTCCGTCGCGTTCCTCACGGACTCGCCGCAGAACTACTCGCGCATCAAGAACCCAGACGTGGACGCGCTGTACCTCAAGCAGTCCACCGAACTCAACCGAGAGAAGCGCCGCGAGATGGTGAACGAGCTCCAGAAGCTCGCGATGCCGAAGTTCGGCAAGATCATCTACTCGTGGACGAAGCGCAGCCAGGCGATCCACTCGTACGTCAAGAACTTCAAGACGCACACGAGCCTGTACAGCCAGGGTCGATACGACATCACCTGGTTTGACAAGTAGCCAGGCAAGTGCAGCTGAGCCGATGAGACGGGGGAGGGGGCCGAGATGCCCTCTCCTTAGGTTGAATCGGCCCAGCAGTGTCTGATCGCTGGGCGGCGGCGCCAGTGATCCCCCTCGCCAGTGAGATTCAGTGCCCACCCGAGACGGCGAGGACGGCCAGAGAGAGGCTTCCCTCATGAGTCCGCTACTGAGTGGCGTTCGAGTGGTCGAGGTGGGCGGGCGCGCGGGCAGCGTCTGCGGGCAGCTCTTCGCGGAGATGGGGGCCGACGTCCTGACGCTGCACATTCCTGGTGCGCCGTTCGGATCCGACGACGCAGGCGAGAGCATCATCTTCCGCGCGAACAAGCGCCACGTGGACGCCGATCTGGCGACCGAGAACGGGAAGATGCTCTTCGCCCGCTACGCTGGCGCCGCCGATGTCGTCATCATCGATCTGCCGACACGCGACCTCGACGCCCTCGGTCTGAACGAGGAGCGACTGACTGCGCTGAACCCTCGACTGGTGACAGCAATCATCACGCCGTTTGGCACCACCGGGCCACGCCGCGACTACGTGGGTAGCGACCTCGTCACGTTTCACTCGAGCGGCATCGCGCGACTGCTGTTCGGGCGTGTCGAGGATCCCGAGGTCGAGCCGCCAGTTCGCGCCGCCGCCGAACAGTCCGACTTCATCGTGGGGCTGACCGCCGCAACTGCGGTGATGAACGGCGTCTACCAGCAGCAGGCCACGGGCGAGGGCCAATACATCGACATCTCTTCCCAAGAGGCCATGTCACTGATGGCCGCACGTGAGCTCGCATTGCCGGCGTTCGGGGGCAAGGCGGAGTCTCGTCGAGGCGGGAACCCCGGTGGTACTGCAACGGGACCGCGGCTCCCCACCTCGGACGGCTACGTGGCGCTCTCGCCGCGCGAGCCGGGCCAGTGGGCGCAGTGGCTGCATGTCCTGGGCGACCCCGAATGGGGCACTGATCCCAAGTTCGCCGACCGCCAGACGCGCGTGAAGAACTTCAACGAACTCTATGACCTGATGGCCGAGTGGAGCCGGACACGCGGGCGCGAGGAGATCACGGAGATCTGCCAGGCAGCGCATGTCCCCTGCTATCCCTTCGGAACGCCCGCCGACATGTTCAACGAGCCACAGCTCGGGCACCGCGGGTTCTTCACTGCGCTTGAACGTCCCGGCCAGCAGCCAGTGCTCGTGCCGCGACCGCCGTTCGGCCTGCCGGCAGGCGACTATGCGACGCTCAGGTTCGCGGCCGGCGGTGACTTCGACTGGTCGCCTCGACCCACCGAGCACATGACGGGGCGCACCGGAAGACTGCCGCTGGAGGGCGTGCGGGTCCTGGACTTCTCGTGGGTCGTGGCCGGGCCCACCGGCACCCGCTACATGTCCCTGATGGGCGCCGAGGTGATCAAGATCGAGAACCCCGGCCGACCGGACAGCGCCCGCAACGGTGGCCTGCATGATGTGGTCGGCCAGTCGAAACTCGGCATGTCGATCGACCTGAAGGCGGACGGTGCGTTGGCGGCTGTCCGACGGTTGCTCAAGGACACCGATATCGTTGTCGACAACTTCGCGACCGGCGTGATGGATCGTCTCGGCCTGGGCTCTGACGACCTGCGTGCGATCCGCCCGGACATCATCCAGTTGTCGTCGTCTGGCCTCGGTCGGCACGGGCCGCGAGCCGAGTGGGTCGCCTACGGCAGCCTCCTGAGTGCATACGTCGGATTCCTTGAGGAGCCTCCGGAGCGCGCACCGAAGACGGGCATGGCCTGGGTCGACCCGCTGTCAGGCCTCTACCTCGGGTTCATCGCCGTCGCCGCACTCCGCGAGCGTGCCCGCACCGGCGCGGGCCGTCACGTCGATTTCTCGATGCTCGAAGGCCTGCTGTGGACCATGCCGAACGCGCTGCTGGCGGCGCAGGTGCCTGACACCGCCGCAATGAACTCAGGAAACGAGGACCCGCGGTTCGCTCCGCACGGTGTCTACCGCGCCGAGGGCGACGACCGCTGGGTCGCCGTCGCCGTGACCGACGACGATCAGTGGCGTGCGCTTTGCGGTGTCGTGCCGACGCTCGGATCGCTGTCGGCCCTCTCCGAGAGCGAGCGTCGCCTTCAGGCCACGACGATCGACGAGCACCTCCGCGCTTGGATCATCGATCGCAACGATGTCGAGGCGATGGATGCGCTCCAACACGCCGGCGTCCCAGCCTCGGCCTCGTACAACACGGACGACCTGTACGTCGATCCACACCTCGATGCACGCGGCTTCTACAAGACAATCATTGAGGACGACGGCACGCAGCGACGGCTGCCGGGCCTGCCGTGGCGGTGGGGCGACGACACCGCCATCGAGCACCGCGCCGCGCCGGGCCAGGGTCAGCATACCCAGAGCGTCCTCCAGCGGGTGGGGGGGCTCTCAAGCCTCGAAGTCCAGGCAATGGAAGCGGCCGGCGCGTTCGGCAAGCTTCACGCGTGACTGCAGCCAAGAGCCGGGAGCAGGGGGGCGCAATGACCGAACAAGTCATCGAAGGGGTGACGCCGCCTCCGCGCCAAAAGGTCATCGGGATGGCGCTCACCGTTGCGCTCGTCCTCAGTACCGCCGCGAGCGTGGCATGTAGCGCGACGGATCACCCGCCGAAGACCGAAGCGGTAGTGGGCGTACAGGCCCCCTCAACCGTCACCCTGCAGAAGAAGGGCGACGCGAGTTTCGTGCTCGCCGACGCGAAGGGGTTCACGCTCTACTACTTCGCTGGCGATGCCCCCTGACGCATCCATGGCGTGCGCAGACGCGTGCGCGTCCAACTGGGCACCCCTGAGCGTCTCTTCGACCAACGTGGAGAAGCCCGCAGCGCTCCCCCTAACGCTGGACACGGTGAAGCGCGGAGATGGCACGTTGCACGTCAGATACGGGGGGCGTCCGCTCTACCGCTCCACGCTGGACAAGGCACCCGGCGACCGGAACGGGCAGGATCAGGAGTCTTGGACGGTCGCGTTCGTGGAACTCGCCTGCGAGTGCGGCACCCACTAGGCGCGGCAGCACACGAGCGGGCCTGCAGGGACCGGGAGCGGGAATGGCACGAACGACGGCGGCGGCGCCCGCCTCCGGCAGGTTCTACTACGGCTGGCTCATGGTCGTGGTGGGATCACTCATCAACGGCGTCGGGTCGATCAACGGCGCCATCTCCTCGGTCTTCTTTTTGCCGCTGACAGCTCACCTCGGCGTCGGTCACGCAACGCTCGCGTTCGCCCTGTCGCTTGCGCGGCTCGAGTCCGGGATCGTCGGCCCGATCGCTGGCTGGCTGCTCGACCGCAAGGGCCCGAGGTTCACGATCACGATCGGGTGCCTCATGGGCGGGGTTGGGCTGCTGCTACTCCCGCTGGTGAACAGTTTTCTTGGCTTCCTGCTGCTCTACATGGGGGTCATCTCCATCGGGTTCAACATGGGATTCGTGCTGTCGATGCACCAGGTCGCGAACATCTGGTTCATGCGACACCGCACGAGGGTTCTGAGCATCTTCTCATTCTCCATCCGCTTTGGGCGCGCGATCTTCGTGCCCGTCCTCGCGCTGGCGATGATGGAATACGGATGGCAGGCCACGGCCGTCGGCGCCGGAATCACGGTCCTCGTGGTCGCGCTGCCGCTCAGCTTCCTCGTGAAGCGGTCTCCGGAGGCGATCGGACAGCACCCGGACGGCATGTCGGAGGAACTCGCGGTCGCGACGACGGCGAAACACACCGCCGCCTCGAAGCTCGGTCGCGACTTCACCTTCCGCGAGGCGCTCCACGAGCGCGCCTACTGGATCATCGTCATGAGCACCGCCGTGCGCATGTCGATCAACGGGGCGATTCAGGGCCAGTTGATCCCGATCGTCGTCGCGAAGGGCATGACACCTGCGGAGGGCGCGGGACTGCTGAGCGCGTGGGCGCTCACATCAAGCGGGATGCTACTGGGCCTCGGGTACCTGGCGGATCGCGGGAGCAAGAAGATGCTGCTGGTGGCGGGACACGCGAGCAGCATGAGCGCGATCATTGTGCTGCTGCTTGCCGGGCCGACATGGGGATGGATGCTGCTCTTCGTCTTGTTCATCGCGTTCGCAGAGGGCATGGCGCCTGCGAACCATTCCATCATCGGAGACATGTTCGGCCGGACGTCCTTCGGGCGGCTGAACGGTATGCTGAGCACGTTCACGACGATTGGCGTGGTTGCCCCACCGTTCCTCGGCTACTCGTGGGATCGCTACGGCAACTACACGCTGCCTCTCGTCACGTTCGCGGTACTCGCGGGCCTCGGGCTCCTCATCGTGCTGTTCTTCCTCGAACCGCCGAAGAAGCGGCCGGTCGCACCCGGAGAGCTTGAGACCAAGCCCGGCCGCGCCTGAGCGTCGACTCTCCTCGAACACCACAACCGTACGCAGCGCGCGTTGCCCGTAGCTCCCCACGGGCAACGCGTCCCCGGTCGACTTCAGCGGTCACTCCAGGCGGATACGCGGGTCGAGGAACCCGTAGGAGATGTCGACCGCAAGGTTCGTGAGCGCGTAAATGATGGCGAACACGAAGGTCAGCGTCTGCACCACTGGGTAGTCCCGGTGATTGATGGCGTCCACCATGAAGCGACCAACACCTGGAAGGCTGAAGACGGTCTCCATGACCACCGTTCCGCCGACGATCCCGGCGATCCCAAGGCCGATCACGGTAATCACTGGGAGCATAGAGTTCTTCAGCGCATGCCTCATGACGACGGCCGACTCTTTGAGGCCCTTCGAGCGAGCGGTGCGGACATAGTCTTCTCGCATCACCTCGAGGAGGCTTGAGCGGACGAGGCGACTGACCAGCGCGGCGTTCGAATAGCCCAACGCCAGGGCCGGCCAGATGAGCTGTTGGAAGTTCGCCGAAGGGCTCTCAAGTGGGCCCTTGTAGCCCAGCGGGGGAATCCAACCGAAGTACTTCACAAGCATCAGGATGATCAGGATCCCAGCCCAGAAGCTCGGCATCGACAGACCGACCACGGCGAACGTGCGCACGGTGTAGTCGGCCATCGTGCCGCGCTTCACAGCCGCGAGGATGCCGATCGGGATCGCAAGCGCCGTCGAGATGGCGGTGCTCATCAAGCCCAACTCGAGGGTGAGCGGCAGTCGGCGGAAGAGTTCGGTGAACACAGGCTCGCCGGTCCAGAGCGAGTCACCGGCATCCAGCGTCAGCACTCCGAACAGCCAGTCGGCGTACTGGACCAGCAGCGGACGATCCAGGCCGAGCTCCTTGTTCAGCTTCGCGATCTGCTCTGCTGTCGGGATGTTGTTGCCGTCGGGACCGATGAGAATCAGCGTCGCCACGTCGCCCGGCAGCACCCGCATCAGCCAGAAGATGATGATCGAGACTAGGAGCAGCGTCGGAATCAAGTACAGCAGCCGCCGACCCACGTAGCGCATGAATCTTCCCCTCGTGTGAATCGATCAGGGTGCTGCGACATCGTGTGAAGTCGCAGCACCCTGACAAACCGTCACTGGACGCTCGCCCGCCTATGCGTCGAGCCACACATCCTGGAAACGAGAGTTGTTGTAGTCACCGGTGCGGGCGTGCAGCGTCCAACTCTTTACGGACTTGTGCGCGATTGCGTTTGAGACCTTCCAGTAGAAGACGACCTTCGCCAGCAACGGCAATGCCGTCAGCTCCATCTGCCGAACCAGGTCCTTGCGCTTCGCCGGATCCAACTCGACCGTCTGCTTCTTGAACAACTCTTCGAGCTGCGGCGTGCTGAGCTTCGTGTAGTTACCCGGTGCATCCTGGAGGTGGTACTGCGAATACACAGCGTCCGGATCGTCGAGGGCGGTCGTGAGACCGAACACGACGAGGTCGAACTCACCCTTATTCAGGCGCTGGTACGCGACCGCCGACTGCTGGACATCCTGTGTGACCGTCACACCGATCTTCGCGAGCTGATCGGCAGCGAACAGCCCCTGGTTCTCGGAGACCGTCTGGCGGATGAGCAACGGAACCTTGAACCCCTCCGGCACCCCAGCTGCCATCAGCAGCTTCTTAGAATCAGCGATGGTGTTCGCGCCGAATGGCTCGTAGCCCGGGACTTTCCGGATGTCAGCAAGGGGCACATCCCAGCCCCCACCGGAACGCATGTATCCACCGGCGATGCCGGCGCCCTTCATCACGACCTTGATCGCATCGTCGCGGTTGATCGCTCGCGCGAAGGCGAGACGGACACGCTCATCCTTCCAGGGCGCCTTCGTGGTGTTGAACGACAGCATGTCGAACACTAGATCCGGGCGCTCGAAGTAGTTCGCCTTGTCGCCGAGTGCGCTCTTGAGCGGCCCCAGCGTTGCGGGATTCGCGCTGCCGATGTGCAACTGCCCCGCCTGGAGCGCGGCGTCACGCGCCGATTCCTGCGGCATGTTGAAGAGGTCGAGCCCGTCCAGGAACGGACGCCCCTTGACGTGGTATTCCTTGTTCTTCTGGAGCGTCGTGTTGGAACCACGATTGATCTTGATCTCGCGGAACGGACCAGTGCCGTTGCCCTTTGCCTTGTAGTCGAACTTCGCCTCGATGTCCTTCTTGGAGTAGATGGCCATCCAGCCCTGCCCCATCATCGGGAGCATCGAGAGCGGCGAGGCCGGCTGCTTCGTGAGGAGGCGGACCGTGTAGGGATCGGGCGTCTCGACGGACTTAATGACTTGCAGCATGCCGCTGCGCGGGGCGATCTTCAGGTCATCGGGTGGCTTCTGCTGACGCTCGATCGAGGCCTTTACGTCCGCCGAGGTGAACGGCGTGCCGTCATGGAACTTCGCGTTCTGCACGAGCTTGAAAGTGTACGTCATCCCATCGGGTGCCACTTCCCAGCTCGTCGCGAGGTCCGGGATGATGTCGGCGGGCGTGTCGCCCACCTTCATCGGGTCGAACTGCACGAGATTGTTGTAGAGCGGCGCCGCGGGCGTCATGGTCGCCGACGTCTCCGAGGAGTGCAGGTCCAGCGTGTCGGGGTCATTGCTGATGGCGCGCGCAAGGCGACCGCCAGACTTCCCCTGCACTGCAGCAGCCGCAGTCGTACCAGATGGAGCGTTCGCACCGGGGGCAGCGCCCTTACTGTCGGTCTTACTGCTGCATCCGATCAGTGCGCTGGCGGCGAGGCCGACGCCACCCCATGCGGCGCCTCTTAGCACGGCGCGTCGGGAGACCCGATTGCCTCCCGCCCAGTAGTTCCCCTCTGACATGTCTCTCTCCCTAATCCTCAACTACACGGCTACGCACGCGGTTGCGCGGTGTCCGTGACGGGAGTCGGGGCTACAGGCCCTGCCCCCGGCTTGCCAAACGCCCCCGCGGTCTCGAGGGCACTCGTCTCCGCTTCCGAAAGACCGGCAAGGGATTGGATCACGAACTTGTTGTGTTCACCCTGTCCCGGTGCAACCCGCGGCTGGACGAGCGAGTCGTCGCCCCAGCGCCACGGCAGACCCGGCAACAGGTGCTCCTTGCCACTGTCGGCCCGAACGGACTTGTAGAAGCCGCGTGCACGGAGGTGGGCGTCCTCGAAGAGGTCGTCGGCCGTGTACGTGGCGGACGCAGGCACGCCAGCCCGCTGAAGCAGATCCATCGCCTCGAACGCATCGCGGCTCTTCACCCACGCGGCGATGTCATGATTGATCGAGGTGGCTTGCTGCTTTCGCTCGGATTCGGTCAGCGCTGCCATGCTTGCGAGTGCCGGAATCACGGAGCAGAGCGCCCGCCACCCCTCGTCGTCGTCGACCGCGATCGCAAGCCAGCGATCCTCGCCCGCGGCGCGGAAGATATCGTGCGGTGCATGCACCGGCGAGTCGTTGCCGGCGGAATGCATCTGCACATTCGGCACCTGGGCGACGGCCAGTGCCTCCGGCATCGTCCACAGAACGGCCTCGACCATCGAGAAGTCGATGTGACGACCGCCCCCATTCAGATCCCGCTCGCGGAGCGCGGCAACGACGGCGAAGCCGAGGAACAGTCCTGACAGCGGGTCGATCCACGCCATGCCGCTCTTGGGCGGCCGTCCCGGGATCGCCTCGTCAAGGAAGCCGACATACGCATCCAGCAGGCTGCCGTAGGCGACCCAGTCGGACTGCGGACCGTGCCGACCGAGGCCAGAGGAGGAGAGCTGGATGATGTTGGGCTGGATCTTGCGCAGATCGTCGTAGCCGAGACCGAAGCGCTCCATGACACCGGTGGCGAAGTTGTCGACGACGACGTCGGTGTCCTTGACCAAACGCCGAACCGCATCCAGTGCGCCTTCGGCCTTGAGGTCGAGGGACAGGCCGAGCTTGGACTGGCCGACCACGTCGTGCAGCGTGCCCGCGCGTGCGTTGTCTGGGCGGCTCGGATTCTCGACCTTGATCACCTCGGCGCCCATGAGCGAGAGATAGCGCGTGCCGGTCGGCCCCGCGATCACCCACGAGAAGTCGAGGACGCGGACACCCTCGAGCGGGAGTCGCCTGTGATCCGTCGGAACGCTGGACGCAGCGCGCGGCTTCCATTGGAACTCGCCGAACGCTGACGCCGCAGGCGGCGCATAGTCAGACTGCGGGAGGCCGAACGGCGGCCTCGAGACTTTGATCGAGGCACCACCCTCGACGGGAAGCGCTGCGAACGACCCGCGGAACTCGGCCTGCGGATCGTTCATGCGGTCGCCCGCGGTGCCGAACGGGAAAGACGGGACATGCTGCTCTTGGCAGATGCGGGTGATCTCGTCCTTGGTGTGCTTCACACTCCACTCGGCCATCAAGTCGAAGAGCTCGTCGTAGTTCGCCGCGCGGTCGGAGAGCTTTGCGAAGCGCGGCTCGCTGCCCCACGCCGGGTCGCCGAGGATGTGGAGCCATTGCGCCCATTGACCCGGCTCACGTGGCGAGATCGCGACGTAGCCGTCTGAGGTGGGGAGGCGCGGGCCGACTGCGCTGCCGCCACGGGTCGAGCCCTGGCGCGCGCGGGCCTTCCCGCCGAACGCGGGCTGAGCGAGCTCCCCCGCCGTCATGAGTGACATCGCCTCCTGCGCGGAGACATCGATCGAGGCGCCAACTCCCGTGTGGAGCTGCTGGTAGAGCGCGTTCATCGCCGCAGTCGCCGCCGTGAGGCCGGCGATGAATCCGGACTGGCGTCCAGCAGCGCGCGACGGCGGTTCAGCCTCGGGATCGTCGACACGACCGAACAGTTGCTGAGCGATGCCGCTGGAGTGGAACGCGATCAAGTCGCCCCCCGCGTAGTCGCGACGTGGGCCGGTGAGCCCAAACGGGGTGACCGCAGCGACGACGAGGCGCTGATGGGCCTGGCGCAATTCGTCAGGCAAGAGATGGAGCGCGTCTATCCGGGCAGTCGGGAAGTCCACCACGACGAGATCCGCATCGGCGCAGAGGCCATCGAAGGAAGCCCTCCCAGCTGGCGATGCGAGGTCCAGCTCAAGATGGTGCTTGTTCGCGCGAAGGGCGAAGGACTCGCCGGGCGCGGCACCAGTCCCGGTCCCTGGATCGTGGACCGCCACGACGTTCGCTCCCAACTCGGCGAACAAGCGACAGCAGATCGCGGCCGCTCGACCACCAACCTCGATGACGCGAATACCGTCGAGAAGCGGACTCATGCTTACCTCTCTGAACGACGAATCCACCGTGAATCGCGGCCCCTGCTGTGGATTACACGTGTGTTCAGCGCCATTCCTATCACATACGATGTGACGACGTCCACAACAGGAGAGGCTCGCGAGGCGACCGTGGGGGAACGTGAGGGCCGACCGGAAGCTGGCTGCTCCGAGCCGTGCTCTGCCCCTTCCCTGGATGGTCACGAGCGGGATTCCCGAGGAGCCGTCGATGTCGATCGATTACGCGGTTCGAGAACACATCGCCTACATCACGCTGAATAAGCCGGAGAAGGCGAACATCCTCGACCGCGAGCACATCGACCTGATCACGCAGGCATGGAAAGACGCGTGGGAGGACCGCGAAGTGCGGGTGATCATCATCACCGGCGCCGGTGATCGACACTTCTGCGCCGGCCATGACCTGCAGGTCCCGGAGGGCGTGAGCGCCGACGACCGGGAGTTCAATCGCGCCTACATGCAGTTCTGGCCACCGGCCGGCTCGGTAAATGGGACACCGATTGGAGCGGATGGTCACATGGGCGACCACTACCCGCAGATCTGGAAGCCCGTCATCGGGGCGGTGAACGGCTGGGTCGCCGGAGCCGGCCTCATCCTGACGTTGGCCTGCATGGACATCCGAGTGGCGTGCGCGGAACACGCGCGCTTCAAGTTCGGACTGTTCCGCCTCGGTGGCCTCGGGGGGGCACCGGCAGCAACGCTGGTGCTGCGCCAGTTGCGCTACATCGACGCGATGAAGTTCTTGTTTCACGACGACGGTGTGGACGCCCGCGAGGCGTTCGACATCGGCCTGATTAACGAAGCCGTCCCGTGCGACCAGTTACTCCCGCGAGCCGAGGCGATCGCCAGAGAGATCGTGGCGATGCCGCCGGTGGCGGTGCGGATGATGAAGGAGTTCGCGAACCGCTACGCGGACACGCCCTTTGACCAGAAGTGGCAGATCCAGGCGATGACCACGACGTTGCTCTACCAGATGACTGCGGACACGGACGAAGGCATTGCGGCGTTCAACGAGAAGCGCCCCGCCAACTACACCGGCGCAACACGACATCGAGGTGATCCGTTCGCTTCGCCCTCCCCAGAAGACTGGGAACGGCTCGACGATCTCCGACGACGACAGATCTGGTGAACCGACAAGCCTGCGGTGAGCGGCTAGTCACGCGTCGCGACGTATGGAATCGCGACGGGCTGGACGGTCACGCCCGCCCCTGGGTCAAGACGCACGATCGCTGCCGTCGAGGCGTTCCCGTTGACCGACGCACCGCTGTAGTAGGCGACCGCCGCGCCGCACGTCACGTTGCGATAGGTGTGCACGTGGCCGAGCGCGATGTAGTCGCAATCTGCTGCGGCGAGCTCGCTGTGAAGAATCGGCGACCCACGAAAGCGGAACTGCGTACCGTCAGATACCAGACCGTGGCCCATCGCTACGAACCAGCCGTCCTCGGGGCGTCTGGGCATCCCAGCGAGCGGGTGGAACTCGGGGATGTGCTCGTAGACGGGGCGTCCCCACACGGTCAGCCCGTCCGCCGGTGAGAGCGTCTCGCCTGCATCTCCCTGAAGCACGCGGACGTTGGGCGTCACCAGACCGTGAAACGGTGAGTCACGCTTTGTGAGCAGCGTGTCGTGATTGCCAGGCAGGATGACGACCGGGCGGCCGGCACCCTCGAACGACTCAAAGACGTATTCCACCACCCAGCTGGGTACGGCCGCCGAGTCGAACAGATCCCCGGCCACGAGGATCGCATCTGCGGCGATCGAGCGACTGATCTCAAGCATGCTCTTGAACGCGGAAAGCACAGCGTCAGGGTGCGCGTGATGCCCGATGTGCAGGTCGGCGGCGTGCAGCAGCGTCAGTGCACGTCCGCCGCGGCCGCGCGACGCGGTCGACGGCACAGCCTCCCGATCGCCGGATGCCCGTTCCTTGGAGGACTCGACGCCCGGCGTGCTCGCCACGTCCGATCCAGAAATGCGGCTACTCCCCGCGGTACTGCGGCTCGCGGCCTTCGGCAAAGGCGCGTGGACCTTCCTCGGCGTCGGCGGTCTGCCCGATGATCCAGCGTAGCCCCTGCGCCAGACGGAGCGCTTGCGGCATCGGCAGCGCGTCCGTCGTGTACACCACCTCGCGCGCGGCACGGACGGCGAGGGGGGCGTAGCTCGCGATCTTGCGCGCCATGGCGAGCGCGGTCGGTTGCAGTTCCTCCGCCGACACAACGCGGCTCACCATTCCGGAGCGCAGTGCGACGTCCGCGAGGATAGGATCACCCGTGAGCAGCATGTCCATCGCAACCGCCCGAGGGATCATGCGCGGCAGCTTCACCGGCCCGCCGCCACCCGGGAAGAATCCGCGTGTGATCTCCGGTAAGCCGAATCGCACGCCCTCGGCGGCGATCCGGATGTCGCACGCGAGCGCTAGCTCGAGGCCACCGCCGAAACAGTGACCGTTGACCGCCGCGATCATCGGCTTGCGCGTGTCTACCGTATAAGCCGTCTGTGTCGGAGGTGACGAAAAGAAGTCCTGTGGTACGCCGGCCGCAAGGCCGCCGGAGCCCATGCCGGTCGACACGCGCTCCTTCATGTCAGCGCCCGCACAGAACGCGCGGCCGTTGCCGGTCAGGATCGCCACGCGAATCGCGTCGTCGTCGCGGACGCGCTCGAACGCTTCGATGAGGGCATCCGCGAGTTCGCGGTTGAGCGCGTTCATCGAATCCGGCCGGTTCATCGTGAGGACGGCAACCCCGTCGCTTACCTCGACCTGCAACGTTTCACTGGGCATGGATACTCCTGACCGTCTCACTCATCGCGGCGCGCGTGGAACCGAGCTGGTGTTTGCTACGAGCCGCGAAGACGCGGGTCGAGGATGTCGCGCAGCGAGTCACCCAGCATGTTGAAGCCGAACACCGCGAAGCTGATCGCGAGCCCCGGGAAGATCGCGAGATACGGTGCGTTCCGCACGTATTGCTGAGCGCCACCGCTGAGCATCGTGCCCCACGACGGCTGTGGCGCAGGCGTGCCGACACCGAGAAAACTGAGAGACGCCTCGGCGAGGATGGCGACTCCGAAGCCCGCTGTGCCAAGGACGATCAGCGGCGCAAGAATGTTTGGGAGGATGTGGAGGAAGACGACACGGGGCGTACTGGCGCCCATCGCGGTCGTTGCCTCGAGGTACGGCTGCGCCATCACTCCGAGCGTCGAGGCACGCGCCACTCGAGCGATGCGCGGAATGCCGACAATCCCCACGGCGACGGTGACTTGAATAATGCCTGCGCCCAGCACCGAAACGATCGCCAGCGCGAGGATGATCGTTGGGAACGCGAACATCGCGTCGACGATGCGCTGGATGCCGAAGTCGACCCACTTGCCCGCGTACGCGCTGATCATGCCGGCGGGCGCCCCGACCCCGATGCTGATGCCGACCGAGATGAAGCCGACCCACAAGGAGATGCGCGCGCCGTAGAGAATTCGGGAGAAGACGTCACGGCCCAGATCGTCCGTCCCCATGACATGGGCGGCGCTCGGCGGTCGCATGACCTGTGTTGCGTTCATGGAGAGGGGGTCGGCGCCGCCGCTGATGACCGGAGCGAACAGTGCGCACACGCTCAACACGCCGAGGATGACGATCGCGAGCACCCCCAGAGGTTGACGTCTCGCCACGCGTCGCATTCGCATGGCCCAGTTGCTGCCAGGCTTCATGCCCGCGTTGGACAACGCGTCGATCGCGATTGCGGCGTTCTCAGACATTCCAACTCCTCCGCTCGCGGAAGCCGCGATGTCTCTGAGAGACACTCGACAAGGTGTCGCGGGTAGGGCGCAACCCGATGCCCTTATAGCAAACGCTATATTACAAACGCAAATAGCCGAGGCTGCATGAATGCATCATGAATGCGGTGTCTGCAGGTTCCACGCAGGCCTCTTCATATTCAATCGTTATTGACGTGCGTGATAATCTCCGGCCGACATCACCCCCCAGTTGAAGGCGGAACCAATGGCGATTGACTACGAAGTTCGCGACCACATCGGGTACATCACGCTCAACATGCCTGAGAAGGCGAACATCCTCGATCGCGACACCTCGGACCAGATCACGCAGGTCTGGAAGGATGCGTGGACTGATCGTGACGTTCGCGTGGTCATCATCACGGGGGCCGGGAAGCGCCACTTCTGCGCGGGGCACAACCTCCAGGTTCCGGAGGGGGTGACCGCCGAGGACCGCGAGTTCAACCGCGTCTACTCGGCCTTCTGGCCGCCGGCCGGTTCGGTGAATGGCACCCCGGTGGGCCTGGACGGGCACAGGGGCGACCACTACCCCCAGATCTGGAAGCCCGTGATCGCGGCAGTGAACGGTTGGGCCGCCGGCGCTGGCCTGTATCTCACCCTTGGCAGCACGGACATCCGCGTCGCCTGCGCGGAGCATGCCCGCTTCAAGTTCGCCCTCCTCCGCCTGGGCGGTCTTGGAGGCGGCCCCGGTGCCACCCTCCTCCTGAAGCAGCTCCGCTACATCGATGCGATGAAGATGTTGCTCACGGATCAGGAGGTCGACGCTGCTGAGGCCGTGCGTATCGGGCTCATCAACGAGGCCGTCCCCTGCGAAGACCTCATGACTCGCGCCGAGGAGCTTGCACGGGAAATCGTCGCGATGCCGCCCGTGGCGGCCCGGATGATGAAGGAGTTCGCTAACCGCTTCGGTGACATGCCGTTCGACCAGATGTGGCAGGTGCAGCACCTGATGACCACGATGCTGAGCAACATGACCACCGACGGCGAGGAGGGGCGAATCGCCTTCAACGAGAAGCGACCCGCGAACTACACGGGCGCCCTTCGCCGTCGAGGTGAGCCATTCGCGCAGCCGACGCCCGAGGACTGGGAACGCCTCGACGATCTTCGTCGGCGTCGCATCAACTAGCCACCGCTTCTACGAGATCACGGACACGGTACGGACGAGGGCGGGAGCAACTCCCGCCCTCTACGATCGGCGCACGAGACGACGGGTGGAGGAACGCAGGATGGCCACGAAGCGCATCGCGGTGATCGCCGGCGACGGCATCGGCAAGGAAGTGATGCCCGAGGGCATCCGCGTGATGGAGGCGGCCGCGAGCCGATTCGAGATCGACCTCCAGTTCGACTACTTCGACTTCTCGTCCTACG
>CAMDAY010000018.1 GCA_945888895.1 Dehalococcoides mccartyi
CGCGGGCATCCTCGACGCCCCAGTTGTTCGGGACCGTCACGCCGACCTTCATCTCAGCCTCGTCTCTGTCTGCTCACCCGGTGCGCGAGCATCGTAACGGGATGCCCTCGCGGAGTGCCTTGCTGGCGAGGAGCACACCGCTGCCCCGCGAGGCGGAATCACCCCCACCCCTACCCTCCCCCATCAAGGGGGAGGGGGCAGAACCTAGGCGCGGCTTGCCCTCGTGCCGCGCCCTCCGTACCGTCGCCGTATGAGTGACGAAGACGCCCGCAACGCCCTGCCCGCCTATGTTCGAGGACTCCTCTATCCCTCCGCGTACCCGACACCGCCTGCCGAGGTGACCCTCGTGCAGACGCACATCTCGTACGTGTTCCTCGCGGGGGACGTCGTCTACAAGACGAAGAAGCCGGTGGACTTCGGGTTCATCGAGCAGCTCACGGTCGAGCGCCGCCATACGTTCTGCGACGCCGAGGTGCGCCTGAACCGCCGCCTCGCGCCGGACGTGTACCTCGACGTGGTGCCCGTCGTGCAGCGCGCTGACGGCACGTTCGCCGTCGATGTGCCCGATGGCACGGGCGAGGTCGTCGAGTGGGCCGTGAAAATGCGCCGCCTGCCTGAAGACCGGACGCTCGACCGGCTGCTGGACGCACGCGCTGAGCCGCCCGACGTCCTCGAGCGGCTGGTCGCGAAGCTGGTGCCGTTCCACGAGGCGGCCGACGTGGTGCCGAACGACCCGTCGTTCGCGGGAGCGCCTGCGGAGCGTGCGTGGTGGACACGCGAGTACAGCGAGGCCGAGGGCTACATCGGCTCCACGTGGACGCCCGAGGATGCCGCCGGGACGAAGGCGTTCGTCGACGCGATGATCGGGCGGGAGTCCGCGCTCTTCGACGAACGGCTGGCGCAGGGCCGGGTCATCGACGGCCACGGCGACATCCACGCGAAGCACGTCTACGTGCTCGGCCCCCGGCCCGAGGATCTCGTGATCGTGGACTGCATCGAGTTCACGGAGTGGTTCCAACTCCGCTACGCGGACGTGAACAACGACATCGCATTCCTGGCGATGGACCTCGAGGCGCGTGGTCGCGCGGAGATGGGCGACGAGTTCGCCGGTCGCTACCTCGCCGCGACAGCGGACGAGACGTTCGGCGTGGTGCACCCGCTGCACCGCACGTTCCGCGCCTTCGTGCGCGGCAAGGTGGAGTCGATCGGCGCGCACGCGATGGAGATCCCTGCCGATGTGCGTGCGGGCCTCGCCGCCTCGGCCGCTGCGTACTTCCGCCTCGCCGCCGACTACCGCACGAGGTGTGCTGCGCCGTCGATCGTGGTGATGTGCGGCGCGTCCGGCACCGGCAAGTCGCTGGTCGGCGCGACGCTCGCGACGCGCATCGGCGCGGCCTACGTCTCCTCGGACGCGATCCGCAAAGAGCTCGCGGGCATCGACATGCACGCGCGCGGCGCAGCCGCCTTCCGCGAGGGCATCTACTCAGCCGAAATGACCGAGCAGGTGTACGAGGAGATGCGAAAGCGCGCCGCGCACCACATCGCCCTCGGCCGCCCGGTCGTCCTTGACGCCACGCACGCACAGGCCAGCCAGCGGCGCGCCGCCGTCGAGGTGGCGAAGGCGGCGGGCGTGCCGGCGCTGATCGTCGAACTGCGTCTCACGGACGATGCGGCCCTCGCACGCATCGTGAACCGCGAGCACGACCCACTCCGCACCTCAGACGCGGACACCGAGGTCTACCGCCGCCAGATCGAGTCCTTCGAACCGGTCTCGCCGGCAGAGGGTGCCCGGCTCGGCCTCGACTCGTCGCAGCCGCCGGGGGCGATCGCCGCGGAGATCGCGGACGCGCTGCCGAAGCGCGGCTAGGGCGCTCCGCAACCCTCGCGTCCTGCGAGTGTCATCGAGGCGACGGTCTCGCAACGGCAAGGGGCACATTCTAGGAGCGAACGAACCGCGCGAAGCGGAACGTCGCTCGGATGGAGGTCGCCGTGGAGATGCTGAAGTGGATGTGGCGGGGCCTGGTCACGCGCCTGGGACTCATGGCGGGCGAGATCCCGCCCCCGCCTCACCGGCGCGACCCTGAGGTCTCCAGGCACTTCCAGCTTGAGCCGCTCGAGGAGCATGACCTGCCCCCGGTAGTCCCCCGGAGCGACCCTCGACTGGCTCCGCAGGCACACCCGCACCCATCGGAGCGCCGCCACCCGCCGTAGGGCACCGAGGGGCGCTGTGGGGCGGTGACTGGGCAGGGGTGGACACCGATCGGGACGGCGTAGCACCATCCGACGGTGATGAACCCGCCACTCCCGGTCAAATCATTCTGGCGCTGGGGTATCGCCGCGCTTGTGCTGGTGATCCCCCTGCTCGCGTCCCCCCTGGTCTTGCTGGCGCTGGTGGCGATCGCGCCCGAGAAGATCCTCGACTTCGCCGCAGTCGCTCAGGTGATCCGCGACCCGGCGAACCTGGAACTCGCCCGGTTCACGCTGGTACAGGCGGAGGCCTCCACCGTGCTCGCGCTGGCCGTCGGGCTACCGGCGGCGCACGTGGTGGCGCACGTCCGCTTTCCAGGCCGACGGATCCTCCGCGGGCTGCTGACGGTACCGATCGTGCTCCCGCCGCTCGTCGTCGCCCTCGGCTTTCGAGAACTCCTGATCGTCGCGGGGCGCGAGGAAACGGGCAGCGCGCCGATCCTGCTCGCGCACACCTGCTTCGGCGTGGCGATCGTCGTGCGCGTGGTCGCCGGGGCGTGGGCGCACCTCGACCCCCGGCACGAGGAGGCCGCGCGGATGCTGGGCGCGAGCCGCCTGCACGCCTTCGCCTCAATCACGTTGCCCGCGCTGCTCCCCGCCCTGCTATCGGCGATCGCCCTCGTGTTCGCCTTCGCGTTCACGTCGTTCGGGGTGGTGCTCGTCCTCGGCGGCGGTAAAGACACGATCGAGATGGCGGTGTACCGCATCGCCCTGGATCCGGAGAGCGCGCCGATCGCCGCGACGCTTGGGCTGCTGCAGCTGCTGATCACCATCCCGTTGCTCGCGCTGTACGCGGGCTCGCAGCGGTACCTCACGGCGCGCGCCCGGGTGACGCTCACCCCCGGACGCTCGCTGCGCCAGACATCGTGGCGTGAACGGATCGTCGTCCTGCTGGTGCTCGTCGCGGCAGGCATCCTCGTCATCGCGCCGATCGCAGCGGTGATCCGCGGGGCCATCACGATCAACGGCACGCTGACCACCGCGTACTTCGACGCGCTCATGGTCCCGGATGCGGACGGGCGACTGCCGATCGGCGCGCTGCGCTGGAGCATCCTGATTGCCGCGGGGTCGGCCATCCCGGGCACGTTCGTGGGCGCGATGCTCGGCATCGCGGTGGCACGCGCGCGACGCGGCGGGACCGCCGTCCTCGCCGCGCTGTACCTGCTGCCGCTCGCGCTGCCGACGGTCACGATCGCGTTCGCGTACCTGATCACGTGGCAGAACGACGCGCCGTACAGCGTGCCGCAGGCCTACGCGATCCTGCTTGCGGCACACGCAATGATCGTCGCTCCGTTCGCCCTCCGCGCCGTCGTCGGCCCGGCGCGCGCTGCCGATCCTCGCGAGCGCGAGGCGGCCACCGTCCTCGGCGCGTCCAGTGGCCGCGCGTGGCGCGTGATCGAGTGGCCGCTGGTGCGCCGCGCGATGGTGTACGGCGGCGCACTGGCGTTCGCGATGTCGCTGGGCGAGACCGGCGCCACGTTGCTGCTCGCACGCCCGGAGTTCTCGTCGATCCCGATCCTGATTGCGCGGGCGCTGGGCGATCCGAGCACGGAGGCGCTGGGTGCCGTGTTGGCGCTGGGGACAATGCTGCTGGCCCTCGCCGTGGTAGCGTTCGTAATCATCGAACGACTGCGACCACGCGACGTGGGCGAGTTCTAGGGGACGGCGTGGCGACACTGGAAGTCCGCTCCCTCTCGCGTGTCGAGCCCGGCGAACCGCACGGGTTGTCGGATATCTCCCTCACGGTCCGGGAAGGCCGCGTCTGTGCAGTGATCGGCCCCGTGCACGCCGGGAAGACCTGACTCCTGCGCGCGATCGCAGGCCTCGATGTCGCGGACTCCGGCGACGTGCTCCTCGACGACGTGTCGATCGCCACGTTGCCGCCCCACCGCCGCACCGTGGGATTGATGTTCCAGGATCTCGCGCTGTTCCCACGGATGTCGATCCGCGAGAACATCGCCTTCGGACTGCGGATGGTCGGCTGGCCGCGCGCAGAGCGTGAGCAGCGTGTAGACGACCTGCTCGAGGTCGTCGGGCTCACCGACCGGAGCCTCCGTCCGGTCGACCAGTTGTCGGGCGGCGAGCAGCAGCGCGTCGCCCTCGCGCGGACGCTCGCCCCGCAACCTTCCGTCCTGCTCCTGGACGAGCCGCTGGGCGCCATCGACGAGGTGCAGAAGGCGGTGCTCCGCCAGGAGCTGCGCAGGATCCTCGGCGCGCTCGACACCACGACGGTCATCGCCAGCCACGACCTGCGCGACGCGGTCGCGCTGGCGGATGACCTCATCGTCATGATCGACGGACGCATCGCGCAGGCCGGGCCGATCGGCGTCGTCCTCGGCGAGCCGAACAGCGTCGCCGTCGCGGACGTCGCGGGCTACGTCACCGTCGCGCTTGGCCCGGTCCGGCGCGGCCGCGTCGAGGAGGCCGGTGTGGGCGCGCTGGGCGTGCCGGGACTGATGGAGACGGACCTCGCGCGCGTGATGGCGCACCCGGCTCGCTGCTCGCGGTGCCCGCGGACAGCGGGCTCGGATTGGGGATCGCGGGGCTCGTGGTGCAGGCGCGCCCGCAGGGCCCTGCGTGGGTCGTGGACCTCGCCGTGGGCGGCCGGCTGATCGAGGCACGCTGGGAGTGGGACCTCGTCGCCCCGAGAGTCGGCACCCGACTCGCAATCGCCGCACGCCCTGGCACGCTCCGCGTCTTCGATGTCAGCCCCTTCAACACGCCGACGCCGACGCTGCCGGGCCCGGAGATCTGGGCGTCTCCCGACGTGCCCTCACCCGCCGCACCCCCGGTCGCGAGCCCGCCCGTCGAGGACGCTTCCAGTAGCGAGCCGCCGAGTCCGTCGGCTCCGCTCGGCGTCCCCGCGAGCGCGACGCCCCCTGCGTCGACGCGGCCGCTTCGCCCTGCGAACACCCCGATGCCCATGCCACTGCGCCCGGCCATCCCCAGGTTCACCGCCACCGTCGCGCAGAACCCGGATGCGGAGCAGTTCGCCCGTCCGACGACCTCCGCAGCGTCCGACTCCGCGACCGTCGCCGCGTCCATCGCGCGGCCAGAGGCAACCCAGCCGGCCACCGCGCCAGCCGTCACGGACACTGCGCCGCCCCCCGTTGAACCTTCGACACCGCCGGCCCCGGACCCCACGCCGCCGCCGTCGGCGATCCCGCCGCGCTCCGGGACCGCACCCGCGCCGAGTCCACCGAAGACCGTGCGCACGCCTCGCCCGGCGGAGCGGACGGCGGCGCCGCCGGGCAGCACCCGGGATCAGCATCACCGCGAGATGCCGCTGCACTAGCGCGTCTGGCGAGCCCCTCGACGGGTGGGAAACGGCGCGAGTAGGCTGAGATCGCGATGAGCATCCCGTCCCTCAACTACCTCATTCACCGCGATCCACAGCGACGCGCGTTTCGCGCGCTCGCGCGCCGGCTGGCGAAGCTGCCCGCGCGCCGCACCCCGGACGCCTCGCTCCAGGTCGTCACCGACCTATCGCAAGAACTCACCCGCGCGCGGTACGCCGCCCTCGCGATCACGGACAGGCACGACCGCACAGAGGGCTTCTACACCGCGGGGGTGTCGAAGGAGGCGATGGAGCGGCTGCGCACACCACCACAGGGGCACGGGCCGCTGGGCTCACTGCGCTACGACGGCAAGCCGGTGCGCTTTGACGACGTCTCGCAGCACGCGAAAGCCTTCGGCTTCCCACCCTCGCACCCACCGATGCAGCGCCTGTGCGGCGTGGCGATCTGGGCGCACGGCGAGGTGCGCGGCGCGCTGTACATCGCGGACCGCACCGACGGGAAGCCGTTCACCGAGCAGGACGAGCAGACGCTCACAACACTCGCAGAGCACGCCTCGCACGTCGTCGAGACGGAGTGGTACTAGCCTCGACGGGTCGAGGTTAGCCGGGCGCTCGAGGTACGCACGCAACCGCCAAGGTGAACGAGTAGGGCGCTGCGTGTCTGAGTGGGGCGGCCCATCCCCCTGCCCCCTTCCCGGGGCGGTCTCGGGGGAGCGCAGCACGCCTAGATCGACCTCTCAACTCTGGGAAGCTTCGAAGGGGCGAAGCCCCTTCGTCTTCAATCCCCCCTGCGCCGGGAGGGGCAGGGGGGGCCGCCTCGCTTGGATCGCCGACATCGCGCTCAACGCGACGATTCGCGCCGCCCAGGGCGTGCGGTAAGACCGACGTGGGGTTGCTGCGACGCACCGGAACGAGGTCGGCCTCCTCGAGCACCTGTTCGATCTGGGCGCGGAGGCCGGGGCCGACGCCGGACTGCTGGCACTGCGGGCAGTTGGGCTCGTCGGGTGCGCCGGTGTCGACGAGCGTCACGGTCACGCCACCCTCGTCGAGGCGGATGCCGCAGATCGTGTCGACGAGGCGCGTGAAATAGCGACGCTCACCGCGCGGCTCCGCGTCGTGCAGGATCACCCAGTGCCAGTCGTCGCCGAAGTCGTCGAGGGCTTTGCCAACGAAGCGCATATCAGGCATCGGGTTCCCCTCGACGATCCGTGGCTATTGGAGGTACTTCGCGAACCACTCCGTGGACTTGAGCCACGAGTGCATCGCCTGTTCCTCGCGGTACGCCGGACGGCCCTCGTTGAAGAACGAGTGTGGTGCGCCCTCGTACAGCGTGATGTCGTGCGGCACCCCGGCCTTAGCGAGGGTGTCGCGCAGGCGGTCCACATCGGCCTTCGGGATGCCCTCGTCGTCCGCGCCGTAGGAGCCGAGGACGGGCACCTTGATCGTCGCGATCTGATCGTTCGTCGGCATCCCGCCGCCGTAGTACACGTGCACCGCATCGACATTCGAGGTCGGGCGGATCGCCGTTGCCAGCGTGAGCCCGCCGCCGAGGCAGTAGCCGACGCAACCGACCTTTTTGACGCCTCGCTCGGCCTTCAGCCACGCGATCGCGGTATCGATCTCCTTCGCAGCGAGGTCACGCTCGAGCGCCATCATCAACTTGCGCGCCTCGTCCGGCTCGGTCGCGGCCGTGCCGTGGTACAGGTCAGGCGCAAACGCGAGGTATCCCTCAGTCGCGTAGCGGTCAGCGACTTCCTTGATGTCGGGCGTGAGTCCCCACCACTCCTGGATCACGATCATCCCGGCCAACGGCCGCGGGAAGAACTCCTCGTCTGGCTCGGAGAGGTACCCCATCACTTGCTGGCCGCTGTAGCTGATGGTCATGTCGGGCATGGCGATCTCCTCCGTAGTCTCGGTCGGGCGTCGAGCGCCTGCAGTATAGGCGGGCACCGGTCGAGGGCGGCTAGCGCCCGGTGGCGGCCCGCAGGTCGACGGGCAATGACACTGTCGCGCCCACGCCGATCTTGTTCTGCGCAAACCACCCGGCGGGCACCTCGACGGCAGCGACGTAGGGTGATGGCGGCTTGTGGATGTCGAGCGTGTCGGCGCGCATCGTCGTCACCCAGATCATCTTCATCGACGCATCGATGAACGCGATGTCGAGGTCGACATGGGTATTCTTCATCCAGAACCCGACGTTCTGTCCATCCGGGAAGGCGAACAGCATTCCGCGCCCCTGGAGGTTCAAGCGGCCCGACAGGCCGATCCCGTACTCCTTCTCAGGCGGCACCTCGATCGGGAGTTGGACGCGCACGTCACCGCTGGTGAATGTGGCGCGCGGGAGCGAGTCGGTCGGGGTCGTCGCCGTCGAGGTCACGGGGTCCGCGCTCGCTGGGGCGGGCGTCACGGCCCCCTTCGGCGCACCGGCGGGCGCAGTCGCCCTCGTGCCCGTCGTCGCCGTCCCGCTGGCGCCGGCGGCCGTCCCCGGCGAACCGGGAGCGCCAGACGTCGCCGAGGCGACACCGGGCGTCGCGCTCTCGGGCACCGGGACGCTCGCCGGAGCACACGCGAACAGCGCGGCGGCGACGACTGCGATCAGCGCGCCACGCACGAGGGGATTCCGGGGGGTTCGAGGTGTCACCCGTTCATGGTCGCAGTGCCGCGCAAGGGAGGCAATGCTGCGATGCGGTCTTCCCGCCCTCCGCATGCCTCGTTGACAACGAGGGCGCGGCGGGCGAGCCTCGCAGCATGTCTACCTCACCCGTCCTCGACCTCGCGATCCGGCTGTGGCCGCAGGTGCGCGACCGCGGCGCCGTGGACGACCCGAACGACCTCGACACGCTGCTCGCCGCGATCAACCAGCCGGGCGCGGCGGGGTACATGGGGGGTGTCCAGCACACGTTCGCGTGCTTCCCGCCCGACGAGGACGCGACGTTCGTCCTCCCCAGCGGCGAGCGCCCCCGCGACGACGGCGACGCACGGCTGATCGCGCACGTGCTCGTCACCCGTACGCTTCTCGGCGCGGGCCTCTCGGTGGACCGCCGCGTACAGGCGGCGATGGGCGATGCGTACGCCATGACGTGGGCCGTGGCCGGCGCGTACGACGCCTCTCCGCTGGCACTGGCCACCTCGATCTGGCTCGCCGCGCTCGACCCCCAGCAGGCGTCCGACCACCCGGTGCCCATCGACTGGTCGCCGGAGTTCTACGACGACGCGTCGAGGTGGGACGTGGACTACCGCCTGTTCTCGCACTACGACATCCGCGAGCGAATCCTAGACTGGATCTCGTACGCCAGCGTGTCGCCCGCGCGACACCCCGGCTGCTCCTTCTGGACGCTGGTCGAGCCGCTGCTGCGCATCCCCGACCAGCGCGCGCAGATGGCCCTCTCGTCGTTCGGTGATGCGTCGGACGAGTCGGAGGACGCCGTCCCTGCTGCCGCCATGCTCGACCGCGCGCGCGTTGCGGCGCTGCTCCGCGCGTACACGGCGTAGCAACCACGCGCGGTTGGCGCACACAACGGCGAAGCGATCAGGTAGGATCGGTGCATGCCGCCAACGTGTTCGCATCCCGCAAGAACGCGCCGTCGACGTGTGCATCGACACGCTCGCCCGGGTCAAGAGGATCCTGGCGATCATCCGCCCGTTCCTAAACTAGGAACGGGAACTCTTCCACTGGCACTCCAACCGCACCTCGGTGCAGCCGATGTCTGATCTCTCGCAGGTCGGATTCGTCGCGTTCTTGATCGCGATCAACGCTCTCTTCGCTGGGAGCGAGATGGCGATGGTGACGCTGCGCCCCGCCCAGATCGAGCGGCTGGCCGCCCGAGGACGCTCCGGCCGCGTGCTCGCGCGACTCACCGGGGACCCAAACCGCTTCCTCGCAACGATCCAGATCGGGATCACGCTGGCAGGCTTCCTCGCGTCCGCGACCGCGGCGGTCAGCCTCGCTGAGCCGGTCGTGCCCCTGTTCGCGTTCCTCGGCGGTACGGCAGACGCTGCGGCGATCGTGAGCGTCACGCTGGTGCTGACGTTCTTCACCCTCGTCTTCGGCGAACTGGCCCCGAAGCGAATCGCGATGCAGCACCCGGAGGGATGGGCGCTCGCAGTGGCGATCCCGCTCGATCTCCTCGCCACGGCAACCCGACCGGCGGTGCTGATGCTGTCGGCATCGACGAACCTCGTCGTGCGCCTGACCGGCGGCGACCCACGGGGGCAGCGCGACGACGTCAGCGAGGAGGAACTGCGCGACATGATCTCGACGCAGGTCTCGCTCACCGAGGCGGAGAAGCAGATCATTACGGGCGCATTCGAGATCGGTGACCGCACGCTGCGCCAGGTGCTGGTGCCTCGACACATGGTGATGAAGCTACCGATCGGTCTGACGGCGAGCGAGGCGATCACGCAGCTCCTGGACGGGGGACACTCTCGAGCCCCGGTGTACCGGGATTCGCCAGACGAGATCGTGGGAGTCGTGTGGCTCCACGACATTCTCCGTACCCACGGTCCGATCGAGAGCGCCGTAACCCCGCTGCCGACGTTCCCCGAGTCTGCCAACGTGCTGCGAGTACTCCGCGACCTGCAGCAGGAACGGCAGCAGATGGCGATGGTGGTGGACGAGTTCGGCGGGTTCGAGGGCATCGTGACGGTCGAAGACCTGATCGAGGAGATCGTCGGCGAGATCTACGACGACTACGACCGTGACATCACCTCGATCGTCCGGCACGAGGATGGCAGCCTGGAGTTGCCCGGCACGTTCCCGGCCCACGATCTCATGGACATCGGCATCGTTATCGATGACGGCCCGTATACGAAGCTCGCCGGGTTCA
The DNA here is from genome assembly GCA_945888895.1 of Dehalococcoides mccartyi. Taxonomy (GTDB): domain Bacteria; phylum Chloroflexota; class Dehalococcoidia; order UBA2979; family UBA2979; genus SHYQ01. The sequence goes on from CAMDAY010000018.1 coordinate 10,372, forward strand.
TGCTGACCGAGCTCGGGCGCATTCCCGAGACCGGCGAGTACATCGACGTCGACGGCTGGCGGCTGACCGCGACGAAGGTCACCGCGACCACGATCGTGACGGTGGAGGCGCGTCCGCGCGTCGTCGAGTAGCGCCGAGGGCTACTCGACGGGGATGCCGCCGCCGGGCTCGTCGGACGGCTCGCGCTCGTCGAGGGCGAAAACGTTGATCATGTTCAGCACGTCGAGGAGTTCACGATCCTCGGGGCCGGCCTCATCTGAGATGTGGTAGCCGCCGAAGGCGTCGACAACGGACTTGTGGTCGTCGATCACAAAGTCCGGCACCATTGGCACGCCAAGGGACTCGAGCTTCTCGTGGTGCTTCTCGAGTGGCTTGATGAAGTAGTCGGTGACGAACTCATCGAGGTCGTGGCGCTTCATGTCCCACTGGCGGATGCCGACGCCCGACCACACGTAGATGGTGTGCCCAGCGTCCTTGAGCGCCGTGAACACGTCGCGCGTGTGGTTACGGAGCTTGCCGTTCCACATGATCAGCGTGTTGTCGACGTCGAAGAAGACGTTCAACGGGCGTGGCTTTTGCTCGTCGCTCACGAGTGCCTCAGCTTCCGACATAGGTCCTCCGGATGGTCGTGGCCCTGGAGTTCGCTCCGGTGGCCTCGACGCCACTCATGGTACTCGCTTCCCACGAGCCGTCACCCGACTCTCGGTGGGCACCGAGGGAACGTGTGAGCCAGCCCGAGGGCCCTCACCCCCTCCCGAGACCGGGAGGGGGTGCAGAATTCAGCACCCGCTCCCCGTTTGGGGACAGGGCAGGGTGAGGGTCGTTCGGGCGCTACCCCCGGCGACGAGGAGCCGGCGCGGGGAGGCGGGCTTCGAGGGCGGACATGCGGTCGGACAGCTTCTGGTTCGTCTGCTGGAGCTTCTCGACCTCGTCCTTCAGGCCGCGCACCTCGACGCTGCGGTCCTGCGCCTCGCCGATGCGGCGGACTGCGACGCGGACGGAGCGCTTCACGCGACCCTCGAGACTCCGGTCGGCGGCGGCGCGGAGCGCGGGGATCGACTTCGTGTCCCCGACTGCCTCGACTGCCGTGATCGCCGTGATCTGGACGCGCAGCCAGCGGTCGTCCAGGAGCTCCTCGAGCCGCTCGCGGAGCCGCGTGCGCGACGTGTCGTCGAGGTACGGCGCGAGCGTGCCGAGGGCAGCGGTAGCGGCGCGGCGCGAGTTCTGGTGGACGCCCCACTTCGTGTGGTCGAGTAGCAGCGGCAGCGCGCGCGGATCGCGCAATGAGCCGAGGCCCGTGAGCGCGCCCGCGGTGATCGCGTCGTTGTGCGCCGGGCGTCCGAGGACCTTGCGGAGCGCCTCGAACGCCGAGCCGTCGAGCGTCTTGCCGAGCGCGGCAGCGGCGTTCGCCTGCACGTAGTACGACGCGTCCCCGGGGTTGCGCCCGGTGCCTTCGAGGTAGCCTCGGAGCGCCGTGGCAGCCTCGGCATCACGGAACGAGCCGAGGGCGCTCGCCACCGCACGACGGACACGCGCCGAGGGCTCCCCGGCGGCGGCGATCAGCGCGTCGCGCGCGCCGTCGGACTTCGCCTTGCCGACAGCCGTCGCGATCTCCGCGCGCACGAAGTCGACCTCGCGGCGGTTGCGGAGGGCGGTGCGCAGCGCCTCGATCGCGCCGGGGGAGCCGACGTTCGCGAGCCCCTTCGCGGCCTCGATGCGGCCGATGGCCTCGGGGTCGCCGGTGAGCCGCGCCTTCAGCTGCGCCTCGCCGGGCGTGTAGTCGAGCGTCTTCAGCACGCGGCCCGCGACGTCGATCGAGACGAACGAAGGCTCGGCGGCGAGCTTGAACAGGAACGCGTGCGCCGCGTCCATGACCCGCACGATGTGGCGCTCGAACGTCCCGTTCACCATGAAGCCGATCTCCATCGGCACCCGGTAGATCGAGGTGAGCCCTTCGGCCTTCTGCGTCTGGTTCAGCGTGACCGTCGCGAGCTTCGTCGCCCCGTCCCAGCTGGTCGCTGCCTTGAACTCGGGGTGGCCGCCCTTCCAGACCCACTGCTGGAAGAACGCGTCCATGTTGCGGCCCGTCGCCTGCTCGATGGCGCGCTGCAGGTCGTGCGTGAGCACGTCGCTCTCGCGGTGCTGCGTGACGTAGTGGTTGATCGCCTTCCACCACAGCTCGTCGCCCAGCTCCGTGCGCAGCATGTCGAGGACGACCGAGCCACGCTCGTACAGGTGGCGGTCGAAGATGTCGATCGGCTCGCGGTAGATGTTCTCCACGATCGAGCGCCGATAGCTCTGGGCATCCTCGGCGTGGTAGTTCGCGGCCTTCTGCGAGACGTCATAGCGGAAGGCGTCGTGGCCACGGTGGTGCTCGACGAACAGACTGTCGAAGTACGTCGCGAAGGACTCGTTGAGCCAGCCGTGCGACCACTCGCGGCAGGTCAGAAGGTCGCCGAACCACTGATGCGCCAGTTCGTGCGCGGTGATCGCGTCGCACTGTTCGAGGACATCCTGGTGCGCGCGTTCGTCGTGCAGCAGCGTGTCGGTCATCGTGGTCGCGGAGGTGTTCTCCATGCCGCCGAAGATGAAGTCGGCGACGGCGACGGTCGCGTACTTCGCCCACGGGTAGTCCACCCCGATCTTGCTCGAGAAGAACTCGATCATCTCGGGCGTGCGCCCGAACGCGCGCTCGAGGTCAGCCGCCGTGCCGGTCGCGCCGTAGTACTGCACGGGCACCTCGCCACCGCCGGGCAGGGTGGCGCTCGTCTCGACCTCGTCGAACTCGCCGGCCGCGAGCGTCACCAGGTACGCGGGGTGCACGAGCTCCTGCGCCCAGTGGTAAGTCGCGGTCTTGCGACGCTTGTTCTCCGTCACCTCAACGAGCCGCCCGTTCGAGAGCGCGAACCACGAAGCGGGGACCGTGGCGAGCATCTCGGTCGTGAACTTCTCGCCGGGGAAGTCGAAGCAGGGAAAGTAGCAGGCGCTATCCTCGGCCTGGCCCTGCGTCCATACCTGCACCGGACGCTTCGGGTAGCCCTCGTCCGGGACGTTGAAGTACAGCCCGCGCCGCGGCGTCGCGCTGTAAGTGACGACGGTGGTGATCGAGCGCGTCGAGGGGCGCGCGCGGCCGAGGTCGATGGTGAGCGTGCGGTCGCCGTTGCGGAACGCGAGCGGCTTGCCCGCCTCGTCCGTGACCGACTCGACGTTCAACTCGATCGCGTCGAAGACCGCCTCGCGCAGCCCGTCGTTCCTTGGACGGAACGTCGTCGTCACGACGCCGCGTACCGCACGGTGCGGGATGTCGAGGTCGAGCTCGATGCGCAGGTGCTCAACGGTGAAGGGACGATCCCGCCCCCAGACCGCCTCGTCGCCCGGCAGCGCGAAGGCGCGGTCGCCGGGTGCAGCCATCTGCATCGCCGTCAGGCCGTGGCAGGCCTCGAAGCCGCCGAGGAACTCGATCGTTGCGTCGCTCATCGGAACCCCCGTACGAGGCCGCGAGTGGGGCGGCCCATCCCCCTGCCCCCTTCTGCGCCTTCTTCCAGAACAGCGCTCCGCGCAGGGCGCGGGAAGGGGGTGCGCGGTGCCCCGCGAGCACTCCGGCCGCCGAGCCGGAGCACCGAATGCGCAGCCTACGCCGTTGGCGTCCGCGTTTCATCGAGGTAGTCGAGGACGAGCCGCAGCGCGGCTTCGCTCGCCTGTCGCTTGTTCTTCTCGCGCGTGCCGGTGAACTGGCAGCGCATGGCGCGCTCGAAGCCCGGCGCGGCGATGCCCACGAAGTACATACCGGCCGGGCGGAGCGGATTGCCCGTGTCGCTGGCGACGCCGGTCTCCGCGATCCCGAGGTCGGTGCGCATCACCTCGCGCGCCCCGCGGGCCAGCGCGACCACCGCCGAGGCGCTCACGGAGCCCTCGGTCATGAGCATGCCGCCGTCCACGCCGAGCACCTCGACCTTCGGGCCGCGCGCGTACGGAGCGATGCCGCCGACGAAGACGCGCGATGCGCCGGGGACGTTCGTGATCAGGTGGCCAATCATGCCGCCCACGCTGGCCTCGGCCGTCGCGAGGGTGAGGCCGCGGGCCGCGAGCGCCTCGACGACGGTCGCGGCGAGGTCGGCTGCCACGTCGAAGGCGAGCGCCTCGGGAGCGGGCTCGGTCATCGCGAGGAACGGCCCGTGATGCGCTGCGTTGCGGCGGCGAAGCGGCGGGTGTTGTCGGCGGAGCCGCGCAGCAGCAGGTCGGCCTGGTGCTCCAGGGCGAGCGCGTCGCCGCCCGCCATCGCGGCGTTGATCGTCGCCTTCGACCAGCGCAGGGCGTCCGGCGAGGCGGCGGCGATCGTGCGCGCCATCTCCTCCACGGCGGCATCGAGGTCCTCGGCGGGCACCACGCGGTTGGCGAGGCCGATGCGCAGCGCCTCGTCCGCCTCGACGACGCGGGAGGTGAAGATCAGCTCTTTCGCGAGCGCGGGGCCGACGAGCCTCGGCAGCGCGACCGCGCCGACGACGAGGCCGTACTCCGCCCCGGGGAAGCGCAGCCTCGATCGGTCGGAGAGGATGCGGATGTCGCACGCGCACGCGAGAGCCGCGCCCGCGCCGTACGCCGGGCCGTCGATGGCGGCGATCAGCGGCTTCGTGGACGCCTCGACGCGGTCGGTGGCGCGGCTGGCCACGTTCGCATTGACCGCGCCCGCCTGCTCCGCCGCCTGCATCTCCGCCATGTCCGCGCCGGCGCAGAAGGAGCCGTCCGTGCCCTCGATCACGATGACCACGACCTCCGGGTCGTCGTCGAGGCGGCGCATCCCGTCGATGATCGCGCGGGAGAGCGCCTCGTTGAGGGCGTTCCGCTTCTCCGGGCGGTTGAGGCGGAGGCGCCCCACGCCGCCATCGACGGTCACGACCACGAGGGTATCGGCGGACGGATCGGGCATCGGGACCTCCTGCAGGCGCTCCGAACGGAGCGTCCGGTGAGTATGGCGCAGCGGCGGGCGGCTTGTCCCGCGCCGCCTTTTCGAAACGTGCTTGTCCTGCACTGCCGCCACCCGTAGGCTTTCGCACCATGAGCGACGCGGGGGATGGCTTTAGCGAGGCGACGATCGAGGGGCTCCTGGCCCCGGCGATTCGCCGCCTGCCGCCTCCAACCTCCCTCTCCCCGCTGCCATTTGACCTGAACGCCGGCGTGCCCGACCGCGACACCCTCCCGTGGGAGGCGCTGGCCGACGCCGCACGCGCCGCACTCGCCGAGGATCCCGGCTCCGCGCTCACCTACGGCGGCTCGCTGGGCTACGAGCCCTTGCGTGCCTGGATCGCCGCACGGCAGGCTGCCGAGACGGGCCTCGATGTCACCTCCGCGCACGTCACGCTCACGGCGGGCAGCGCGCAGGGGATCGACAACGTTGCGGCGGCGTTCATCGCGCCGGGCGACATCGTCGTCGCAGGCGCGCCGACCTACCCCGGCGCAATCCGCACCTTCCGCGCCCGCGGCGGCGTGGTCATCGACGTCCCACAGGACGACGACGGGATGATCATGGCGGCGCTGGAGCGCGTGCTGGAGACCCGCCGCATGACCGGCCAACAGGCCAAGCTCATCTACATCACGGCGAACTACGACAACCCCACCGGCAGCACGCTCCCCCTCGCGCGGCGCGAGGCCCTCGTGCGGATCGCGCGCGCCCACGGCGTGCTGATCCTCGAGGACGACGCGTACACGGGCATTGACCTCGACGGCCCGCCGCCGGCCTCGCTGTACTCGATCGCGAAGGGCGTCGGGATCATGCGCTGCGGCACGTTCTCCAAGACGATCGCAACGGGACTGCGCGTCGGCTGGGTCGTGGCCGACCCGCTGATCATCAAGCGCCTCGCGTTCGCACGCTTCGACAACGGCGGCTCGCCGTTCCTGCACCGCACGATCCTGAAGTACCTCGAGTCCGGCGCGTACGACCCGCACGTGGCGATGCTCCAGGCGATGTACCGCGAACGGCGCGACCTCAGCGCGGCGATGCTCGTGGACCTCGCCGAGCCGTACGTGTCGTTCCGGAAGTCCGCCGGCGGGTTCTTCCACTGGCTAAAGCTCGCGCCCGGCCTGACCGCGGACGCGGTCGCGGCTGCTGCCGCGCGGCACGGCGTCGCCGTCACCCCCGGCACCGGGTACTTCGCCAACGGCGGCGGCGAGGATCGTGTCCGCCTCGTCTTCTCGGTACTCCCGCCCGAAGAGCTGAGGGCCGCGATCGCCGCCTTTGTCGACGGACTGGCCGAGGTCGCCTCGGGCGTGCCAGCCGCTCGCTCCTGACGCAGAGCGCCGCCGTGCGCTCGCGCTGACCGAAGCCAGATTCGCGGCAGATTCAGCCTCGGACTCTCAGATGAGTGTTGCCGGGCGATATCACACGACATAGGATGAGCGGATTCCGGGCGGGGATCGTTGTAGTGGTCACCGGAGTCAAAGGACGGAACTCGTGACGGCTGAATCGACTCGTACGCTCGCCGACGAGATCGCCTCGCTCTGGGCTGGGCGCGATCTGGACAACTTCACCAGCGCCGCCGCGAAGTACCTGACCACCGGTTCCGCTACCGACTGGGGCATGGCGACCTCGATCCAGTCGAGCGCCCCCCCCATCACCCTCGGCGGTGGCATCCCCGACCCCACGACGCTCCCGCGCCAGGCGCTCGCCGCGGCGCTGGCACGCGCCGTGGACACGGACGCACTGGACGACAGCCCGCTGCGCTACGGCGGCCCCGAGGGCTATGAGCCGCTGCGCGCGCTGATCGCGGAGCGCTATACCCGCGACCGTGGATTCAAGGTGGGCTCGGAGTACTTCCTCCTCACCAATGGGTCTGCCGGCGCGATCGACCAGCTCTGCGCCGCCTTCATCACCCCCGGCGACGTGATCATCACCGAAGCCCCCACCTTCTCCGGTACGCTCCGCACCTTCCGCGGCCACTCCGCCGAGATCGTCCCGATCGGCATGGACAACGACGGCATGCTCGTGGACGACCTCGAGCCGCTCATCGAGCAGCTCGAGGCGCAGGGCAAGCGGATCAAGTTCATCTACACGATCAGCAACTTCCACAACCCGATGGGCGTCACGCTCTC
>CAMDAY010000019.1 GCA_945888895.1 Dehalococcoides mccartyi
CCGGACCGACGATCCGCCGCGCGGTCGCGACGTCGAGGTCGTTCCGTCCGAGGTGCAGCGCGCCCGCGCCGACCGCCAGCGCCACGTCCGCGAAGTCATCGATGAGCAGCATCGTGCCGTGCCCTGTCCCGTGTTGGGTACACGCGTCGAGGCAGGCGCGGGCGACCTCGATGCGCTCGCGCGTGGTCCACGGGCGCTTCTCACGGAACTGCACCGCGTCCGCGCCGCCGCGCGCCGCCATCTCCGCCAGCGCGGCGTGGCTGTGGCGCGTCTGCACCGTCTCGTCCGTGATCACCTGCAGCCGTGGGATCGCGAGGCTCATCGGGCGGCCCTCGTCGAGTCGGTCACGCCGAGGCGCGCCATCCACGTCGCGCAGTCCGGGCGGCGCAGGTAGAAGAAGTGGTCGGTCGGGCCTGAGCCGGTGCCGAGGCCCGGCGCGGAGCGGATCGCCTCGGTGAGGTACGCCTTCGCGAGCCCGACGGCCTCCTCGAGGCTGTGTCCGTGCGCCAGCTGCGTCGCGAGCGCCGCCGAGAACGTGCAGCCCGTGCCGTGCGTGCTCGTCGTCTCGATGAACTCACCTTCGTAAAGCCGAGCCCCGTTCGCGGAGAGCAGCAGGTCCGTCCCGGGACGCTCCTCCAGGTGCCCGCCCTTCAGCACCACCGCGCGCGGTCCCTGCTCCAGGATCCGCGTGGCGGCGATGCGGGCGTCGGCGATCGTGTGGATCGGCATCTCGGCGAGCAGCTCGGCCTCGTACACGTTCGGCGTCACCACCTCGGCGAGGGGGAGCAGGAAGGTGCGGAGGGCCTCGATCGCCTCCCGCTCGAGGAGGGGGAAGCCGGACTTGGAGACCATCACCGGGTCAAGGACATAATGCGGCGTGTCGTAGCGGCGCATCAGCTGCGCGACCAACTCGACGCGCTCGCGGTCGGCGAGCATCCCGCTCTTCGCGGCGGCAGGCGTGAAGTCAGCGAACACCGCCGCGAACTGCTCCTCGATGATGTCGAGGGGAAGCGACAGCGCCGCCGTCACCGCGCGCGTGTTCTGCGCCGTGACGGAGGTGAGGACGGAGAGTCCATATCCGCCGTTGGCGGAGATCGTCTTGAGGTCGGCCTGGATGCCCGCTCCAGCCCCACTGTCGGAGCCCGCGACGGTCAGCACGGTGTCCATGTCACCCTCCCGCGGTGGCAAGGCACGGCTACGCAGGGTCTCCGATGTGGAGCAGGCGATCAGACGTTTGGGCGCGGGGGCAGCTGCCCTCAGCGCACACTATCCCTACGCCGGAATTACCCGGATCAGGTTCGCGGGTCTGAATCTCAGGCCGAGACGGATTCGCCTCGACCACCCCGTGTGCTGTGCTGCCGCCAATGTATCACGCGCAGCATGAGTGCAAGTGCCCCTCGTGGACTTAGCACTCTCCCATCGAGAGTGCTAAACTGGCACTTGTTGGCAGCAGTTGGTTGGTGGAGGAACTCACGTGCACCCTGACGTTCGTATCCTCGGCGAGCTTCGCCCGCTGCGGCGTCCGCTCCTGATCGCCGCATTCGACGGACGGAATGGCGGTTCTGCCGTCGCCGCCGTTGCCTACCTCGCGCACCACTGGGACGCCCAGCCGGTCGCGGACGTCGAGGTGGACGGCTACTTCGACTTCACCGCCATGCGCCCGACCGTTCGGCTCGAAGACGGTGACCGCGTGATCGACTGGCCCGAGGCGCGATTCTCCGTCGCCCGGCCCGAGGGCGTCGAGCGCGACATCGTGCTCTTCGTCGGCGCTGAGCCGCATCTCCGCTGGCGTGCCTATGGGGAGGCGTTCGCGTCCGTCGCCGAGGCGCTGGGCGTCGAGCAGACGATGCTGGTGAACGCCTACCCCGGCGGAGCGGCGCACACGCGCCCAATCCCGATGCACCTCGTCGGCGCGGATGACGTGGTTGCCGCGCAGTTCGGCCTGCCATCGCGTGCCCCGCGCTACCAGGGCCCGGCTGCCTTCTCGATGGCGATGGCCGTCGAGGAGCGTGAGCGCGGCCGGGGCGGCTTCTCACTGACCGCGATCGCGCCGTTCTACTTCGAGGGGCCGGCGAACCCATACACCGTCCGTGCGCTGGTCACCGCGATCGACCGCGCCATCGGCAGCCGTACCGACCTCCGGCAGGTCGAGGGCCACATCGCCGAGGCGGACATCGCGCTCGTCGACGCCTTCGCGACGCAGCCGGAACTCGAGCAGGTCGTCCGCGGCCTCGAGCAGCAGCAGGACGAGGCATCCCCGCCGCCGCCGCCTGCCGGTGAGGAGATCGACCCCGTGGCCGTCCTCGACGGCGTCGAGGCGTTCCTCCGTGCCGCGCGGGACGCGACGCCTGACGGCGGGCCTGCCGAGGGTGGCAGCCGGCTCGTCTAGAAGGCGAAGCCCAGGACGGGTGAAGGTTCGGCCGTCCGCATGTGCGCGAGACTTGCGCGCCGGGGTGATGCAGACCCCCACGGGATCGTGTTCACTAGGACGACTCCACCGCGCCACTCAGGGCTTGGGTAATGACGCGACTGCTCCTCGCTCGACGGATCGCTGCTGTGGCAGCGCTGCTGGCGCTGTCGGTCAGTGCGCTTGCCTGCGCCCCGTTTGCCACACGGGCGGTCGAGGCACCCGTGCCTCAGTTGGCTTCCGTCGCTGTCGCCGGTGCTGAGATCGCCGCGCCGTCCGTCGCCGCTGCCGCGCCCACGCGGCCACGCCTCGTCGCCTGGGGGCCAGCGCCCAGTCTGGTCGCCGGCGCCTCGAGCGCGCCCGGCATCTACGGCGACAGCGCCATCCTGATCGACGAGGCCAGCGGCATCGCGCTGTACGAGAAGGACCCGCACGCGCGCCTGCCCGCCGCGAGCCTGACGAAGATCATGACGACCCTGATCGCGCTCGAGCGTGGTCACCTCGACGACACGGTGGAGGTGAAGGTCGACAGCCGTACCATGCGCGGCAGCACGGTCATGGGCCTCGTGCCCGGCGAGCGGCTGACGCTGGAAGATCTGCTGTACGGGCTGATGCTGCCATCCGGCAATGACGCTGCGCTCGCCATCGCGCAGCACATCTCCGGATCGACCGAGGCGTTCGTGGCGGTGATGAACCAGCGCGCGGCCGAGCTCGGCATGATCAACACGCGCTACACGAACCCCCATGGCCTCGATCAGGGCGGCCCGTACACCTCGGCGTTCGACCTCGCCGTGCTGACGCGGGCGGGGATGCAGCGCGAGGACTTCCGCACGATCGTGAACGCGAAGTATCGCGTCGTCACCGGCAGCATCGGGACGTACCACCTCGGCACACTCAACCCGCTGTATGGCCGCCTCGCCGGCGTCGACGGCGTGAAGACCGGCTACACGCGCACGGCGCGCCAGACGCTGGTGGGTACCGTGACGCGCGATGGCCACCGCCTGATCGCCGTCGTCCTGCGTTCGCCCGATCGAGCTCACGATGGGACCGCGCTGCTGCACTGGGGCTTCGAGTCCTACGCCTGGCCCGCGCCCAACAGCGTTGCGTCCGTTGAGGGCGCGCCGCGGCCGGGCACCTAGCGTGCGGGCGCTCGTGCGAGGAGCCTCGACGGTGCTTGCCGCGCTGCTGCTCGTCGTCGCGACGGGCTGCTCGATCGTCTCGCCAGCCGCGTCCGCCGCCGGGGAGCCCGCGTGGCCACCGACGCCCCCCGCCACGCTGGCGCCAACCTCGACATCCACGCCCACCGCGACGCCAGTTGCGCGGCGGGCGGCCGTCGTCGTGCTCGACCCCGGGCACGCCGTCGATGAGAGCGGCGCAGCGGCGCACGGCGTGGTCGAGAAGGAGTCGAACCTCGATATGGCGGTGCGTATCGCGCGACTGCTTCGCACCCACGGCGTCGAGGTCATCCTGACGCGGGAGGCCGACGTGCGCGCCGCCCCGCCCGGCGACCAGCCGACGCGAGCCGGTGGATTCAGCGGCACGCGTAACGACCTGCAGGCGCGCATCGACCTCGCGAACGCCGCGAAGGCGGATCTCTTCGTGTCGTTGCACTCGAATGGCGCCGGTGACCCGAGCATCCGCGGGTACGAGGTCTACTACAACGCGCAGCGGCCGTTCGCCGCTGAGAACCTGGCGCTCGCCCGCGCGCTCCTCGACGGGGTGACGACGGCCATGGGTGCCGAGGGCTACCCCACGACCGCGCGCGGCGTCATCGACGACACGTGTCTGAAGGCGTTCCAAGGGCGCTGCTTCCCGTTGTTCGTCCTCGGCCCGCCGCGCGTGACCGACCGCGACGAGGTCTACCGGCGCGGCGGGACGCCAGAGGCACTCGGCTTTGCGCCCGGCCAGCAATCGATCACGACCCGCGCGACGGAGATGCCCGGCGCCCTGGTCGAGCTACTGTTCATCAGCAGCCCGGAGGACGCCGCGCTGCTCCGCGATGACGGCGCGCGCAACGCGATGGCGCGTGGCGTCGCGTTCGGCATCCTCGACTACCTCGCCGCGAAGCCGGGGCGCTGATGCGCCACGCGCGGTTCGCCTGCATCGCCTTCGGGTCGGCGGTCTCGCTGCTCGCCGCGACCGCCTGCACGCTGCCGGTGCGCACCACGGCCGCCGTCGTAACGGCGACCGTTGAGGCGTCTCCGTCGTCGACGCGCGTGGCGGAGACGCCCACCACGCCGCCGACTCCGAGCCCGACGCCCACGCCTGCTGCGGCGACCCCGACCCCGACCGCGTCCCAGACCGCGACGGGTACCGCCGCGCGTGCGAACTCCGCGCAGGCCGTGACCGCGAGTGGTGCGGGACTCGCGACGGGGGTGAGTTCGCGCGCGATCACCCACGGCGACACGTCGAGGCGGCGGGTAGCGCTCACCTTCGATGCGGGATCGGACGTCGGGTTCACCTCGGACATCCTCGACACCCTGGCGCGCGAGCGCGTCACCGCGAGCTTCGGGCTGACCGGCGCGTGGGCGGAGGCAAACCCCGCACAGGTGAAGCGGATGGCGGCCGAGGGCCACCACCTCTTCAACCACACGTGGAGCCATGATTCGTTCACCGGCCTCTCGACGGGCCGCGGGGCGGTGACGCGCGCGCAGCGCTGGGACGAGCTCGACCGTACCGAGGCGATCATCCAGCGCATCGCAGGCGTCTCCACGCTGCCCTACTTCAGACCGCCGTACGGCGATTCCGACGCGTCCGTGCTCGCGGATGTCGGCGCGCGCGGCTACACGGTGACGGCGATGTGGGCGGTGGACTCGGCGGGATGGAATGGCCTGTCCGCACCGAGGATCGTCGAGCGGACGCTGCGGCTCACCACGCCCGGTGCGATCCTCATCTTCCACGTAGGCAGCCAGTCGCAGGACTCGGCGGCACTTCCCGCGATCATCAAGGGCCTGCGCGACGCCGGCTACGAGATGGTCGCGCTGCCCACCCTCGGCTAGCCGTTCAGGCTCGCGAGCCCATCCGTAACGCATCCCTATCATCCGGACGTGTGACACTGCATACGCTGCAACCGGATCGGTGGGGCGCGCCGGAGGCGAAGCCATGACGACCGTCCTCGTGGTGGAAGACGACCCGGCGATCCTCGAGGCCGTCGCGTATAGCGTCGGGCGCGACGGGTACGAGGTGCTGACGGCCACCGATGGCATCAGCGGCCTCGAGCTGGCGCGTGAGCGCAAGCCGGACGCGATCGTCCTCGACATCATGCTCCCACGGATGTCCGGGCTCGATGTCTGCCGCATCCTCCGTGCCGAGATGCCCGTGCCGATCCTGCTGCTGACCGCGCGCGACTCGGAAGCAGACCGCGTGCAGGGCCTCGAGACGGGCGCTGACGACTACCTCACGAAGCCGTTCTCGATGCGGGAGCTGCGCGCCCGCGTCGCCTCCTTGCTGCGTCGCGACGCACTGTCGCGCGCCGCCGGCCCGCGTGAGGCGGCGGCGCCCGAGCCGATTCCGACGCTGCGCGTCGGAGACATCGAGGTGGACGAGCGGAGCCACGAGGCGCGTTACAAGGGCGTCCCGCTCAACCTGCGCCCCCGCGAGTTCGCGCTGCTGCTGTACTTCATGGGACACCCCGGGCAGGCCCTCACCCGCGACCGGATCCTCGAGGAGGTCTGGGGTATCACGTTCATGGGCGAGACGCGCACCGTGGATGTCCACGTGCGTTGGCTGCGCGAGAAGGTGGAGGAGGACCCCGCAAACCCCACTCACATCCAGACGGTGCGTGGCATCGGCTATCGGTTCGCCGCGTGACAACGGTGACGGGCGCCGCCCGATGACGCGCATGCTCCTGCTTCTGGTGATCGCGTGTGTCACGGGGCTGGGTGTCGACCGGCTACCGGGCGATCTCGACTGGGTCGTCGCGCTCGTGGGGGTGACGATCGCCGGGGCGCTGGTGGTGACGCAGCGCGAGGCCGCCGCTCGCCCGCACACCGTCGTGGTGCCCGCAGTCGACGTCGTCGAGGAGTTGCGCGGGATCCTCGCGCTGCTGCCCGAGGGCATCCTCGTCGTCGACGCAGACGAGATCGTGCTGGTCGCGAACCCGGCGGTCGCGCGCATCCTCCGCCGCCCACCGGAGGCGATGGAGGGCGTCACGCTGATCCGCGCCACGCGCGACGCTGCGCTGGTGCAGGTCCTGCGCGAGGCGACCGGGGAACCGCGCGACGTGGCGCTGGGCGATGACCGGCTGGTGCGGGCGGCCGCGACGCGTTTAGGCACGGATGCGGTGCATGCCGTGCTGACCGTGCAGGATCTCACCGCGCTCCGCAACGCCGAGCGCGCGCGCTCAGAGCTGGTCGCGAACGTGTCGCACGAGCTCCGCACGCCGATCGCCGCGGCGCGCGCGCTCGCCGAGACGCTCGAGGCTGGCGTGGACGAGGCCGACCAGCGCCAGCACTTCCACGAGCGCCTGACGCACGAGATCGAGCGCCTCGGGGAGATCGTGGAGCGGCTCCTGCGGCTGTCGCGACTCGAGTCCCGGGCGGAGGAGTTCGACCTGCAGCCGATCGCCGTCAGCGAGCTGCTGCGCATCGCCGTCGCGCGCCTGAGCCCGGTCGCCGATCGCGCCGAGGTGACGCTCGTTGCAGAGGAAGAGCCCTCCGGCGCCACCGGCGAGGTCGTCACTGACCGTGAGCGCGCGCTGGAGGTGATCACGAACCTCCTGGACAACGCGATCCGCTACTCCCCGGTGGGCGGCACGATCACCCTCCGCGCCGAGGCGCTGGACCAGGCCGTGCGCATCAGCGTCCGTGACCAGGGGCCGGGGATTCTCCCCGCCGATCGCCAGCGCGTGTTCGAGCGCTTCTACACGGCCGACCGCGCCCGCACGGGCGGTGCCGGGACGGGCCTCGGCCTGGCGATCGCGCGGCATATCGTGTCGAGGCTCGGCGGAGAGATCTGGGTGGCGGACGAGACGCCCGGAGCGACGCTCTCGTTTACCCTGCCGCGCGCGCCACGGGACGGTGCGGACGCACCCGCCTGAAATGCAGGCGCGTACACTGTGCGCCTACCGGGACACCCGGCAGGCGACCAGACCGACGCACCAGCACCAGCAGGGCGTCAGGAGAAGGCAGTCTCCCATGCCTCGCGAGCAATTCCAGCGTCAGATCGCCGCGCTCCAGGACGGCGTCCTCGAGATGGGCTCCATGGTCGAACGGGCCGTCGAACGCGCCATGCAGGCGCTGATGGACCGCGATGTCGTCCTCGCACGGAGCGTCATCGATGAAGACAAGGACATCAACGCGGTGGGGTACCACCTGCAGAACGCGTGCATCTCGCTGCTCGCGCAGCAGGCGCCGATGGCCCGCGACCTGCGCGTGATCGTCTCCGTCACCGCGATCGTGTCGGACCTCGAGCGGATGGGTGACCACGCAGAGGGCATCGCCCGGATCGTGGTGACGATGCAGGACGAGCCGCTGGTGAAGCCGCTCATCGACCTGCCGATCATGGCGAGCAAGGCCACGGAGATGCTGCGCAACGCCGTGCAGGCGTTCGTCGACCAGGACACCGAGGCAGGGTACCGCGTGGGCGGCGCGGACGACGAGGTTGACCGCCTGTACGACCAGATCTACGCCGACCTCATCCAGGTCATGGTCGGGGATCCCGCAACCATCGAGCCCAGTACCCACCTGCTGTGGGTCGCTCACAACCTCGAACGGATCGCCGACCGGGCGACGAACATTGCGGAGCGGACGGTGTACTCGGCGACGGGGATGCTGCCGCAGATGGACGTCTCGTCCTACTAGGACGGACAGGGTTCGGGCCGGCGCGGTATAACGCACGAATAACACGCTCCCGGGCGCGGTATTTCTCGCGCGGGGGCTTGTCAGTCCTGATTTGTTCCGCATACTCTAATCACTCCATTGTCGAGTGATTAAGTCGACAATAGGTCGCAGAAGGAAGAGCCGCACATGACGACCATCACTCCCGGCAAGAACGCCCCTCACGTCATCCCGATCATCCTCAAGGAATTCGATGACTTCGAGACCGAGGGGACGAAGTTCCTCGCCGGTCAGATGGAGGAGCGCCAGTTCATCGGCTTCCGCCTGAAGCAGGGCGTCTACGGGCAGCGCCAGCCGGCGCGCCAGATGACCCGTGTGAAGGTGCCCTTCGGCGGCCTCGGTCCCCTGCAGATGGAGGGCTTTGCGCAGGTCGCGGAGATCGCCCCGCTCGGCAAGGGCCACATCACGACTCGCCAGTGCGTGCAGTTCCACCACATCCCGCTGGTCGAGATGTACACCGTCCTGCGCGTCCTCGGCGACCACGGCCTGTCCTCGCGCGAGGCGTGCGGCAACGTGGTGCGCAACGTGACGGGCGACCCGTGGGCCGGCGTCCGCGACGACGAGCTCTTCGACATCACGCCCTACGCCGGTGCCTTCGTGCGCTACTGGGTGCGCAACCCGCTCAGCCAGCTCCTCCCGCGCAAGTTCAAGGTCACGTTCTCCGGCTCCGACGCCGATGCCGGCCTGACCCCGATGCACGACATCGGCTTCACGCCTCGCATCAAGGTGATCGACGGCAAGGAAGTCCGCGGCTTCAAGATGGTCGTCGGCGGCGGCCTCTCCACGATGGCGAAGGAAGCGGTCGTGCTCACCGAGTTCGTCTCGGTCGATGACTACCTGCGCTACTCCGAGGCCGTCGTCCGCATCTTCCAGGACGCCGACGAGCTCCGCGTGAACATTCTGAAAGCGCGCCTCAAGTTCCTCGTCCACCGCGTGGGCGAAGACGCGTTCCGCGCGATGGTGGACGAGCGGCTGGCGGAGGACTGGGCCAAGAAGCCGATCGACCTCGAGGCGCTGCTCTTCCACGACGACGAGCAGGCTGCCGCGCCGCCGCCGAGCACCCTAGACGCGTCGACCGTGCCCGCTGCGGAGCAGGCGGCGTTCAACCAGTTCGTGGATGACAACGTCCGCGCGCAGAAGCAGGACGGCTACTACTCCGTCCACGTCTTCGTGCGACAGGGTGACCTGCGTCCCGCGCAGTGGCGCGGTCTTGCCTCGATCATCACTGACCTCGGCGCCGGTCGGGCGCGCACCACGCAGGCTCAGAACATGGTCCTGCGCTGGATCCCCGGCAACAACCTCTACGCCGTGTGGAAGGCGTTGCAGGCGATCGGTCTCGGCGAGTCCGGCGTCGCGACGATCACTGACGTCACCTCGTGCCCCGGCACCGACTCCTGCAAGCTCGGCATCACCTCGTCGATGGGCCTCAACCGCGCCATCAGCGAGCGCCTCGACAAGATGAACATCGTCGACCCGCTGGTGCGGAGCATGTTCATCAACATCAGCGGTTGCCCGAACTCGTGCGGTCAGCACCATCTCGGCAACATCGGCTTCCACGGCGCCGCGATGAAGAACGACGCGCGGCAGGTGCCCGCCTACAACGTCTTCCTCGCGGGCGAGCGCCACGAGGGCGAGAAGATGCGCATCGGCACGCTGGCCAAGCTTCGCCTGCCGGCGAAGCGCGTCCCGGACGCTGTCGAGCGCTTCATCGGCGTCTACACGGCCCAGCGCAGCGAGGGCGAGGCGTTCAATGCCTTCTTCGACCGCGTCGGCGTCGCGCCGTTTGAGGCTGCCGTGCAGGACCTGACGATCACGCCGGAGTTCGGTGCTGGCAACATCCAGGAGTTTGTCGACTGGGAGCGCGAGGGCCTGTACGTCCTCGAGCGCGGCGAGGGCGAGTGCGCCGTCTAGCCTGATCATCGTGAAGCGGCGGCGACCGTCGTGTCGCCGCCGCTTCTTTTGTCCTCCGTCGTGTGTGCATCGATTCACAAGCGCGGCGTAGGGGAATCCACTGCTCCGAGGAGCCGACCGTGACTGCCACACTCCCCCGGGAACTGACCCACCTCGAAGTCCTCGAGTCCGAGTCGATTCACATCATTCGCGAGGTTGCGGCGGAGTTCGAGAAGCCCGCGCTGCTGTTCTCCGGCGGCAAGGACTCGATCGTGATGCTGCGGCTGGCGGAGAAGGCGTTCTGGCCGGCGCGCATCCCGTTCCCGGTCGTCCACATCGACACCGGCCACAACTTCCCGGAGGTCATTGACTACCGGGACCAGCGCGTCGCCGAGCTCGGCGTGAAGCTCATCGTCGGCTCGGTGGAAGACGCCATCGCGGCGGGCAAGGTCGTCGAGGAGACCGGGCCGCGTGCCTCGCGCAACCGTCTGCAGACGTCCGTGCTCCTCGAGACCATCGCCGCCGGCAAGTACGACGCGGTCTTTGGTGGCGCACGGCGCGATGAGGAGAAGGCGCGCGCCAAGGAGCGCGTGTACTCCTTCCGCGACGAGTTCGGCCAGTGGGACCCGAAGAACCAGCGCCCGGAGCTGTGGGATCTGTTCAATGGCCGCCGCCGAGGGGGCGAGCACATCCGCGTCTTCCCGATCTCCAACTGGACCGAGCTCGACATCTGGCAGTACATCCAGGACGACGGCATCGAGATCCCCTCGATCTATTTCGCGCACGAGCGCCCGGTGTTCGAGCGTGACGGGATGTGGATGGCGGAGATGGGCGTGCTGCCGCACCTGCCCGGCGAGACCGTCCAGAACCAGATCGTCCGCTTCCGCACGGTGGGCGACATGACCTGCACCGCGGCGGTCTCCAGCGACGCGCGCACCGTGCAGGACGTGATCTCCGAGATCGCCGCGACCCGCATCACCGAGCGCGGCGCCAGCCGTGCCGACGACAAGTTCTCCGAGGCCGCAATGGAAGACCGCAAGCGCGAGGGGTACTTCTAGTGGAGTTGCTCCGTTTCGCCACCGTCGGCTCCGTGGATGACGGGAAGAGCACGCTCATCGGCCGGCTCCTGTACGACAGCAAGTCGATCATGCAGGACCAGTGGGACGCAATTGAGCACACCAGCGAGCAGCGCGGCGAGGAGTACGTGAACCTCGCCCTGCTCACGGACGGGCTGCGCGCCGAGCGTGAGCAGGGCATCACGATCGATGTCGCCTACCGCTACTTTCACACGCCGAAGCGCAAGTTCATCATCGCCGACACGCCCGGCCACGTGCAGTACACGCGCAACATGGTCACCGGCGCATCCACTGCCAACCTCGCGCTGATCCTGATCGACGCGCGCCAGGGCGTGGTCGAGCAGTCGAGGCGGCACGCGTTCATCTCCGCGCTCCTCGGCATCCCGCACCTCGTCGTCTGCGTGAACAAGATGGACCTGGTGGACTACGAGGAGTCGGCGTTCAACGCCGTGCGCGACGAGTTCTCCGCGTTCGCAAGCAAGCTCGATGTGCGCGACGTGACGTTCATCCCGATGTCGGCGCTTGCCGGCGACAACGTCGTCGACTCCTCCGACCGCATGCCGTGGTACACGGGCAAGCCGCTGCTCCAGCACCTCGAGGAAGTCGAGATTGCGCTGGACGAGGACCTCGACGACCGTCGCTTCCCCGTGCAGTACGTGATCCGCCCGATGCGCGAGGAGTACCACGACTACCGCGGGTACGCAGGCAAGGTGGCCGGCGGCGTGTTCCGCGCCGGCGACGCGGTCGTCGTGTTCCCCGGTGGGCAACGCACGACGATCTCCGCCATCGACACCTTCGACGGCCCGGTCGAGGCGGCCGCGCCGCCGATGTCCGTGACGATCCGCCTGGCGGACGACGTCGACGTCTCGCGCGGCAACATGATCGTTGGCGTCGAACGGCCGCCTGTCAGCGCACAGCACGTCGAGGGCTGGGTCTGCTGGATGACGGACCGCTCCCCGCTCACGCCGGGCACGCGCCTCGCCATCAAGCACACCACGCACAGCGCCCGTGCGATCGTCACCGGCGTCCGGTCGCGCCTCGAGATCAACACGCTCGCCGAGGACATCGAGGCGGACGGGCTGTCGCTCAACGAGATCGGGCGCGTCACGCTTCGCACGACCGAGCCGCTGTTCTTCGACCCGTACCGCGAGAATCGCCACACCGGTTCGTTCATCCTTATCGACGAGGCGACGAATCACACCGTGGGCGCCGGCATGCTCCTCGGCGCCATCGAGGAGTAGCGCCGCTCCTCGAGGATCATCCGCTCGCAGATCAACCTTTGTTGATGACTCGGGCTCGACCGATTCGGTAGGATGAGCGCATGTCGAGCGTCTCCCGTCGCCGCTTCCTCACCCTCGGTGGCTCCGGTCTCGCGGCAGTCGGTGTCTCGGCGTACTCGCTCACGCAAGCCGCCGAGACGGTCAGTGGTGCGGGCGCCAACTGGCCGCCGACTCCTACGCCCCTCCCGACGCAGCCGCCGACGCCGCCCCCTCGCCCGATCGAGCCCCGCGGTCGCGAGACCGTCGCATTGCTGCCGGGCTCCCCGTACCAGGTGGATGGTGTCGCGATCCACAGCGGCAAGCCCGGCCCGTGCGTCATGGTGCTCGGCGGGGTGCACGGCAACGAGCCCGGTGGCTGGTTCGCCGCCGAGGCGATCGCCGACTGGGAGCTGACGACCGGCAGCCTCCTCGTGCTGCCGCGCGTGAACTGGCGCGCCGCCGCGATCGTGGAGCGCACGCTCCCCGAGATCGGGGACATCAACCGCGCCTACCCCGGCAACGCCAGCGGCACCCCGGCGCAGCGCATCGCGCACGCCATCGTGGAGGCCGGCCGCGAGTTCCAGCCCGAGTTGCTGTTCGACCTGCATGAGTCCTGGGTGTTCTTCCAGGAGCGTGGCGCCAACAGCGGCACTGCCTTCATCGGGCAGACGGTCGCCATCGGCGGCGGTGCGAACGACGGCACGGTTGACCGGGTCGCTAACGTGGTCCGGATGGTGAACGATCAGATCTCCCCGCGCGAGGAGTTCTATCTGCGCGGTGCCGCGACTCCGCGGCCCGGTATCCAGGTGGTGCCTCCCAACAACTCGTCAGGCGCACCTCGACCCTCCGCGACGCCTGGCAATGGCGTGACCTTCAACGGCACCTCGTCGCTCTCGCTCGGCCAGTGGATCAAGGGCTGCGTCCCGATCCTCGTGGAGATGGGCCAGCGCGACCAGGCGGAGCGCCGCCGGTCGCAGCTGCACCAGATGCTGGTGCGCACGACGCTCGAGCAGTCCAGGATGATGTAGCCCGAGCCCCCTTGCTGTCCGTCCGCGCGGTACGATCCGGCTCCCTCGGTACCCGGATCGGAGACGTGCATGCGTGATCTCAGCGAAGAGCGGCTGGCGGACGCGGTCATCGAGCGCATGGCAGGCATCGAGGACGACCGCGCGCGGCGCGTGCTCTCGGCGCTCGTCCGTCACCTCCACGCCTTCGCGCGCGAGGTCGAGCTGACCGAGGACGAGTGGAAGCTCGGCATCCAATTCCTCACCAAGACCGGCCAGATCAGCGACGGCACGCGGCAGGAGTTCATCCTGCTGTCCGATGTCCTCGGCCTGTCGGCGCTGGTGGACGCGATGAACCACCGTGTGCCGGAGGGCGCGACCCTCTCCACCGTCCTCGGCCCGTTCTTCGTGGAGGGCGCGCCCGAGCTGGCGAACGGCGCCGACCTCACGGTCGGCGTCGACACCTCGATGGCGCCCGGCGAACCGACGTGGGTGAACGGCCACGTGCTGACGCTCGACGGACGCCCGATCGAGGGCGCAATCGTGGACGTGTGGCAGACCCGGCCCGATGCGCTGTACGACGTCCAGGATGACGACGATGCGATGCAGATGCGGGCGCGCTTCCGCACCGACGCGGAGGGGCGGTTCTATTTCCGCACGTTCAAGCCGGTGAGTTACCCGGTGCCGAAGGACGGCCCCGTCGGCGGGCTGCTGTCGCTCATCGGCGGCCACGGGATGCGCCCCGCGCACATCCACGCCATCGCCACCGCGGAGGGCTACCGACAGGTGGTGACACACATCTTCCCCGCGGGCGACGAGTACCTCGATTCCGACACGGTGTTCGCGGTGAAGGACTCGCTGGTCGTCGACTTCCTGCCGGTCACGTCGCCGGAGATCGCGGAGCGCCTCGGCATGCCGTCGCCGTTCTTGCAGGTCGACTTCGACTTCCGCCTCGTGCGCAACGCCTAGCCGAACACCGATCGAGGAGCCGCCATGTCGCGTCTGCGTGTCCAGAATATCGCCGTGTCGCTGGACGGCTTCGCCGCCGGCCCGTCGCAGAGCCTCGAGGAACCGCTCGGCATTGGCGGCGGCCGCCTCCACGAGTGGGCCTTCGACACGCGCTTCTTCCACGAGATGACCGGCCAGCCGGGAGGCTCCGAGGGGATCGACAACGACTTCCTCGATCGCGGCTTCGAGGGTATCGGCGCGTGGATCCTCGGGCGCAACATGTTCGGCCCGATCCGCGGCGGCTGGCCCGACGAGGAGTGGCGCGGCTGGTGGGGCGATAGCCCGCCGTACCACTGCCCCGTCTTCGTGCTCACGCACCACGCCCGCCCCGATCTTGTGATGGACGGCGGCACGACGTTCCACTTCGTGACCGAGGGCATCGAGGTGGCACTGGAGCGCGCCAAGGCAGCGGCGGGTGACCTCGACGTCCGTCTGGGCGGCGGCGCCGCGACGGTCCAGCAGTACCTGCGCGCCGGTCTCGTGGACGAGCTGCAGTTCGCGATCGTGCCGTTCCTGCTCGGCAGTGGTGAGCGTCTGCTCGATGGTCTCGAGGAGGTCGCCGGAGACTTCGACTGCGTCGAGATGGTCAGTTCGGAGGCGGTCACCCATGTCCGTCTCGTGCGGCGCGGCGCCTCGACCTAGCGCGCTACTTCGGGCAGTTCTGCTCCACCCATTTGCCGATGCGCGCGCTCGCCTCGGTGAGCCGGTGGCTCGTGGTCGCCTGCACGGCCTGCTGCAGCTCGGCGTCCGATGACACCCGGGTGAAGTCGTAGCCGACCCGCGCGAGCGCCGTGGAGAAGCCTTCCCACCACTGGGCGTACGTCGCGATGGCGGGCCTGATGTCCGTCGGCGCCGTCTCGGACAGCGCACGGAGCATCGTGGTCGTCGTATCCACGCTCGCTTTGAGCTCGGTGCGCTTCGCGGGGGTCGAGCTGTGCGCGGAGTTGAACTTCGAGGACTCCGTCGCGAGCCTCGACCAGTCGGCGCAGAAGCCGGGCGTCTGGTCTGTCGTCGCGGTCGCCCGCGGGGTGCTCAGGCCGGGTAGCGTCCCGCGGCACCCCACCGCCACGACCGACGCGACGAGGATCGTCACCAGTATCCAGCGTCCTCGGACGTTGCTCACAGATGCTCCCGTCGGGATCGCCCGATCGCGGTGTCGCTCGGCGGTGCGTCTCGTCGCGTTGTTGTCACGGTCGGTTGTCTCTCTGAACGGAATCGCGCGCGGTTCGTGCGGTACGTTGGTTTTCTGCACCGTGACACCCGCATCGCGCTCAGCGGTGCTCGCATGGGAGGCGTCCGATGACCCTGATTCGTCGTGTCGATGTTCCTCGGCTGTCCGCCGCGATCGCGATCTGCCAGGCGGCGGGGGCGATCGGAGGGCTTGCGACGGCGCGCTCCGTCCGGTCTTGGTACCCGCGCCAGCGGAAGGCGGCGTTGAATCCGCCGTCCTCGGTGTTCGGACCGGTGTGGACGGTGCTCTACCTGCTGATGGGCATCTCGCTCTACCGCGCGTGGGTACAGGCCCGGCGAGCCGGGCGCGACGACGAGCGTCCCTCGTTCGCTCCGTTCTGGGCGCAACTGGTGCTGAACGCCTCGTGGTCCTTTGTCTTCTTTGGCCTGAGGCGACCGTTCGAGGCGCTCGTCACGTTGGTCGCGATGTTCCTCAGCATCCTCGCGACCATGCGGTCATTCGGTCGCGTGGATCGAGCAGCGGCGTGGATCCTGCTGCCCTACGCGCTCTGGGTCGCCTTCGCTGGCTACCTCAACGCCGGCGTGTGGTGGCTCAATCGCGACTGATCCGCGAACATCCACGCCTAACGTGCGGACGCAGGAGGTCACGATGATCGCGATGTGGGTGAAGGTGCGGGTCAACCCCGCGCAGCGCGAGCAATTCCTGAAGGCGATCGAGGTCGACGCGCTCGGCTCCGAGGGCGACGAGCCCGGCTGCCTGCGCTTCAACGTCCTCGAGGACCACGAGACGCCGAACACCTTCTACTTCTACGAGTCCTACAAGGACGACGATGCCCTGGCTGCGCACCGCGCCGCGCCGCACTACGCCGTCTGGCGCGCCTTCGCCGACGCCCCGGGCAACCTCGAGGCTCCCGCCGAGATCACGCGCACGGACACCGTGTTCCCCTCGGACCGGGCGTACTGGGGCAAGGTCTAGGCCGGCGGTGCGTGGACGCTCGGCGCTGACGCCCTTCCACGAAGTGGGAGAGGTTGGGGCGTGGG
>CAMDAY010000020.1 GCA_945888895.1 Dehalococcoides mccartyi
GGACGGGCCATGCACCGCCGCCTGGAGCACCTGCCGCAGCGTGTCCTCCTCGACGGGGCGGTCGGAGAACGCGCGGACGGCGCGCTGGGCGCGGAAGAGCTGCATCACGTCGGTCACGGGCTTCATCGACGACCTCCCTCGACGCCCCGCCCTCGAATGTGAGATCGGGCGAGGCGGTGCGCATCATCGCACCGCACGAGGTCATCCACGAGGTCATCGATGTGCGCGAGCCCATCTCGGGCAGCGGGTACACTGGCGCCCGCACATACGCCGAACGTCCCTCGAACAGATCGGAACCGCACTTGGCTCTCTTCCTCAGCAACGACGATGTCCGCGCCCTGCTCCCGATGAAGGAGTGCGTGGACGTCCTCGACGACCTGTTCAAGCAGCACGCGCGCGGCCTCGTCGACAACCGGCCGCGCGAGCGCCTGCGCTTCCCGGACTCCAACTGGACCTCGACGCTGATGGGCGGCACCGTCCTCAGCGAGGACGCCCTCGGCTTCCGCACGTCGAGCGCGACTCTGCTCTACAACACGAAGACGGGTGCCCTCGACGCCGTCGTGGAGCCCGGCAACATGGCGTGGATCCGCACGGGCGCCGCCAGCGGACTCGCTGCGAAGTACATGTCGAAGCCGAACGCCTCGGTCGTCGGCGTGTTCGGCACCGGCCGACAGGCGGTGACGCAGGTCGAGGGCATCGCCGCCGTCCGCGACATTTCGCTGGTGAAGGTCTACTCGCGCGACGAGGAGAACCGCACGAAGTTCGCGGACACGATGCGCGAGCGCACGGGCCTCGAGATCGTCGGCGTCGGCACGCCCGATGAGTGCGTACAGGGCTCTGACATCGTCGTGACGATCACCAGCGCGTGGGAGCCGGTGTTCGACGGCAATCTGCTGGAGCCGGGCACCTGCGTCATCGCCGCGGGCGTGAACTCGTGGCAGAAGCGGGAGATCGACGAGACGACGATCCAGCGCGCCTCGCTCATCGCGGTCGACAACCTCGAGAACGCGAAGGCCGAGTGCGGCGAGCTGATCTGGGCCGCCGAGCGCGGCTGGTTCCGCTGGACGACCCCCGTCGAGCTGTCCGCAATCGTCAGCGGCGCGGTGGACGGCTACCCGAGCCCCGACGCGATCACGCTCTTCGAGAGCCAGGGCGTGGGCATGGAGGATGTCGCGGCCTCGGCCTACATCCTCAAGAAGGCGCGCGCGCAGGGCGTCGGGATCGAGCTGCCGTTCTAGGCGACGACGGCGCTACCCGCCCGCGGCCTCGGGTGTGTCGGCCCGTTCTCGGTCGCGGCGGCCCGAGGCCAGCACGTCGTGGATCGTGTAGCGGCGGAGCTCGGGCATCGACGCGGCGACGGCACCGACCATGGCGATGCACGCCGCGCCGCCGCTGACGACGGCGAACGTGGCGCTCGTCGCGGCGGCCACGAAGCCGGACTCGACCGCACCGAGCTGGTTCGACGCGCCGATGAAGAGCTGCGCGACTGCGGTGACGCGTCCGCGCAGGTGGTCGGGCGTCGAGAGCTGGATCGTCGTCTGTCGCATGACGACGCTGAGCTGGTCGGCCATCCCGACCGCCATGTAGGCGAGCACCGACAGCGGGAACCACCTCGCGGCGCCAAAGACCATCGTCGCCACGCCGAAGGCCGCGACGCTCAACAGCAGCGTGCGGCCGTTGCGCTCGATGGGCGGGAGCAGCACCATCACCACGGACATCAACATCGCTCCCGCGGGCAGCGCCGCGGACAGGATGCCAAAGCCGACCGGGCCGACCTGCAGGATGTACGACGCGTAGATCGGCAGCATCGCCTGCGCGCCGCCGAAGACGACCGCGAACATGTCGAGGGTCATCGAGCCCAGCAGCGGCTGGCGGCGGCGCACGAACGACACGCCCTCGCGGATCGCGGCCCACGACACAGCGCGCGGCGGCTGGCTCACGGCCCTCGGGCGCAGCGCCGCGACGGCGAACGTCGCGAGAAAGATCAGCACGACGATCGCGCCGTAGACCGACTCGATGCCGAAGCTCGCGATGAGCACGCCCTGTAGCGCGGCGCCGATGATGCCCGCCAGCGACTGGATCGTGGAGCTCACCGTGATGGCGTTCCGGAACAGCGACTCCGGCACGATCGAGGGCAGCAGCGATTGCCTCGCCGGGTTGTCGAACGCGGCGGCGAGGGCAATCAGGATGACCAGCCCGCAGATCAGCGGGAGCGTCAGGGCACCGGTCAGCGTTGCGGCGAGCAGCACTCCCGCGCAGGCCGCGGGCACGCACTGCGCGAGGAGGACGATGCGCTTGCGGTCGTGTGCGTCCGCGAACGCTCCCGCGTACAGCGCGGCGATCAGCTGTGGGACGAAGCGGGCCGCACCGAGGTATGCGATGTACCTGGCGTCATGGGTGAGCTCCCAGACCTGCCAGCCAAGCGCCGCCTAGAACGAGGTCTGCACCATCGCCGACGCGAACCGGGCGAAGGAGAACCACAGGAAGCCCCGGTGACGGAAAGCCGCGACCGGGTCGTGTTTGGAACCAGTGCTGTCGCTCACGCGAGGCAGCGTTGCACTGCCCCCGTGGAGGGCCTCGCCGCCCCCGCTGGGCGACCCAGCGGCGCCTGCTGGGCCAACGATCATCAGAATTGTTGTAGGATGACCGGGATTTGAGTCTGGATTGGTGGGCGGCGCGGTGCCTCGGTGGTATCTTGTCGCCCTTCAGCCGGTTTGTGCCGAGCAGACGCCCTGACTCCGAGGCGAGCCTAGCGCTTCCGCCTCGATGCCATCGTTGCCTGCGCGACCGCCATCCGCCCTCGCCTCGAGGGCACGTGTGTACGAGGGGACGTGCTTTATGACTGCGGGACCTCTGGACGGAATCCGGGTCTTCGACATGACCATCTTCATGGTCGGCCCGTGGGCCTCCATGCAGCTGGGTGCGCTTGGTGCGGACGTCGTCCACATCGAGCAGCCTGACATCGACTGGGCAACCCTGGGCGCCGGCGTCCCGCCGACGATCAACGGCACCTCGATCGGCTACATCGCGTGGAACATGAACAAGCGCGCATTCTCGCTCGACATGAAGCTCGAGGAGTACCGCCGCCGCGCCTACGAGTTGCTCAAGACCTGTGACGTGTTCCTGGTGAACATGCGCCCCGGTGTCGCCGAGCGCCTGGGCGTCGGCTACGAGGATGTCCAGAAGATCAACCCGCGGATCGTCTACTGCACGGTCACCGGCTGGGGCACGAGCGGCCCGATGGCCGACCTGCCCGGCGCGGACGGTCAGGTGCAGTACGTCACCGGCTTCGGCTCCGCCACCGGCGAGCGCGACGGCGCACCCGAGCTCTACCGCCACCTGACGCAGATGGATGGCACCACCGGCAACTACGCCGCGCAAGCCATCACCATGGCCCTCGTCGCGCGCGAGCGCACCGGCCAGGGTCAGCGCATCGACCTGTCGATGCTGCGCGCGGGCACGGCACTTCAGTCGGGCCGCATCGCCGAGTACTTCGCCAGCGGCAAGGTCGCCGAGCGCCTCGGCGCATCCGGCGCGGCTGCCGCCCCGGACACGGCCTTCTTCTGCGAGGACAAGGCGTGGCTGGGCATCTCCGCCACGTCGCAGTCCGAGTGGGTCGCGCTCTGCGACGCGATCGGCAAGCCGGAGCTGAAGGACGACGCGCGGTTCAAGACGAACCCGGATCGCGTCGACAACCGCGACGCGCTCGAGGAGATCCTCGCGGCCCGCTTCGCGGAGCGCCCGACGGACCACTGGCTGTTCTACCTCCGCCGCGCGGGCGTGCCCTGCGGCTACACCATGCGCTGGGACGTGCTCCGCAACCACCGCCAGGTGCTGGAGAACAACTACCTGGTGGACGTGGAGACCGGCGGCTGGGGCGAGGTCACGACCGGCGGCCCGGCGTGGCACTTCAGCGACACACCGCAGCGCTGGTTCGGGACGCCGTTCCCCGGTCAGCACGACGCAGAAGTCCTCGGTGAGCTGGAGGCCGCGCGTGCCTCGCAGCCCGAGTCCGTGAAGCAGGGGAGCTAGGCGTGGCAGGTCCGCTTGATGGATTGAAGGTGCTGGAGATCGCGGAAGCGGTCGCCGGTCCGTACGCAGCGATGGCCCTCGGCGACGCCGGGGCCGAGGTGACGAAGATCGAGTCGCTCGATGGCGACCGCTCGCGCGACTGGGGCTCCCACAAGCGCGGCGACCACGGCGCGGTGTTCGCCGGCCTGAACCGCAACAAGCGCTCGGTCACGCTCGACCCGTCGAAGCCGGAGTCGAAGGACGCCGTGCGCCGCCTGGCCAAGGACGCGGATGTGATCATCTGCGACGTGGGCTGGGACAAGAAGATCGGCCTGACGTTCGAGGACGTGCAGGCGATCAACCCGCGCGCCGTCTACCTCTCGATCTCCGAGTGGGGCGACAAGGGCCCGTGGGCCAACCAGCCCCCGTACGGCGAGCTGGCCGCACAGCTCGCCTCGGAGGCCACGCTCTCCCTCGGCAACATCGGCGAGAAGCCGGTGCGCGAGGGCACGGACATCGGCTCGATGTACGCGGGCGTGTACGGCATCCAGGGGATCAACGCGGCGCTGTACGCGCGCGAGCGCACCGGCAAGGGCCAGCGCATCGACGTGTCGCTGTTCGGCTGCCTGATGGCGCTGCGCTCCACGCTGTGGGTCGCGCTGTCGAACCCCGACTACTGGTGGGGCTTCCACCTCGACTCGTACATCAAGCCGCCTGACCACGGCTACAAGGCCAAGGACGGCAAGCGCATCTTCATGTCCCTCGCGCGCATGACGCCCGAGGATCGCGAGCAGCTGCACACGGAGCTCGGGGGCCTCGGCTTCCTGGAGGGCGAGCCGCGCAAGCAGATGTTCCTGGAGGATCGCGGTGGCGGTGGCACGCGCTACGGCTACCTGATCACGGACCTGTGGGAGAAGCTCTTCTCCAACATGGACTCCGGACCGCTCATCGAGTTGCTCCGCAAGCTCGGCGGCTGGGCGTTCCCGCTGAACGACTACCAGACCCTGTTCGACTCCGACCAGGTCGAGGCCGTCGGCATGCTCACCAAGATGGACTACCCCGGCCTCGGCGAGCGCAACGCCATGCAGCCGCCGTGGGAGTTCGCGGACACGCAGGCGAGCATTCGCCTACCCCCGCCGGCCCTCGGCGCGCACACGAAGGAAGTCCTCGCCGGCGTCGGCCTCTAGCCAACGCCTCGCGGCGGTGCGAACACCGAAAGGGGGAGCCAATGGCTCCCCCTTCTGCTTGCCTGCGTGGGTCTCGAGGACTGCGTGATGCCGAGGGGGGGGGCGCCGGTCGCGGCGGCAGGGACGTTCGAGGTTCAACCGCGGGGCGGCCCACCCCTGCCCCTCCCGGCGCTGGAGGGGTTCTGAAAAGAGGAACCAAGTGTGAGGAGCTGCGCCCCTCACACTCCCGGCGGAACTCGTCGAGGCGATGCCAGGTTGGCGCGAGTGATTCGCACCGTCGGCACGGATACTGCTACCGATCGCCAACCGGCAGCGTCGGGAGCGCGAGTGCGAAGCCCTCGCCATTCATCCCCCTTCCCGCGCAGGAAAGGAGGGCCAGGGGATGGGCCGCACCTGGCTGCCACATCGACACGACTCGCATCGAGGCGCGGTGCATCCTCTCCGGCTCGCGCCGCGCTCGGCTAGGCTCGCGCCGCGTAGTGCTCCCGCACGGCCGGCAGCACGTCCGCGGCGAGGCGGCGCATCTGGTCCTCGACGTCCTTCGGGTCGCAGGCCCAGTTGAAGACGAACTCCGTGACACCGAGGTCGATGAACGAGTTCATGCGGTCGATCACCTGCTGCGGGTTGCCGGCGAGCACGAGGTTGCGCATCACGTCGGGGGTCGAGTTGTAGCCGCGCGCCTCGTTGATCGCGGCGACCTCGATCGCCTCGGAGCCGTCACCGTCGCCGACGTTCACCATCTCGACGATGCCGTAGCGCAGGTCGTCCGGCGCGCCGCGCTCCTTGAGCGCCTCGATGCCGCGGGCGTAGCCGCTCGGCGTCATGATGTACGGGAGCCAGCCGCGCCCGTACTTGATCACGCGGTCGTACACGCGCTGCTGCTGGGGGGATCGGCCACCCCGCGCGCCCAGCAGCACGGGCATCGGGTCCTGCATCGGCGTGATGCCGAGGTTGCCGGAGATTTCGTAGAACTTGCCGTGGTGGTCGACGTCCTTACCGCTCCAGAGCTGCGTCATCACCTCGAGGCACTCGTCCATCAGCGCACCGCGGTCCTTGGGCGCGATCCCGTTCAGTGTGAAGTCCGCGCCGCGCTCGCCGCCCACCCCGACGCCGAAGAGGAAGCGCCCACCGCTGAGCCGGTCGAGGCTGGCAACCTGCAGCGCGGTCGTCGTCGGGTGGCGCATCGGGAGCAGGAACACCGAGGTACCGAAGTGCATCTTCGTGGTGATCGAGGCCGCGTGCGTGAGCATCGCGAACGCGTCCGGGCCGCCGAGGGCGTACGAGTTGCCGGTCCAAATCGCGTCGTACTCGAGCTGCTCGGCGAGCTCGACGGCCTTCGTGAACCGCTGGTAGCGAGCGGACTCATCGCCGCGCAGCGTCGTCAGCAGCATCACGCCAATGGAAAGCGGGTGTCCAGCCATCGAGTCCTCCTCGTGTCATCGAGTCGACGGGTGTCGCCGCTCCGACCAGCGCGAGCATAGGACGCGCGCGCTGCGCTGGAAACGGACGCCCCGGACGACTGCTACGCCTGCCGCTCCCAAGCCTCGACGCCGTCGAGGAAGTTGAGCAGGTGGCGACGCCACGCCTCCGGCTGGTCCCAGTACAGCGAGTGGCCGCAATCATCGAGCATCACGAGCTGCGAGTTGCGGATGTTGCGATGCATGATCACCGACCCGCCGGGCGGGCACATCGTGTCCTGCAGGCCCTGCAGGATCAGCACCGGCACGTCGATGCTGCGCAGCTCCGGCGTCCACGAGTACTGCTTCATCGCGCGGACGATGTGCGCGTAGACCTTGCCGGGGATGCCGAGCGTGCGCTCACGGTCCGTCTGAGCGCGATCTGCCGGCACCGGGCGGACGGTGGTCGTGGCATTCGCCAACCGTGCGCTGCCCTCGAAGACCGCGGCGACGCCTCCGGTCTCGGCGAGCACGGCGCGCTGCTCCCAGGCGTCCGCCATGCGCTCTGCGACCTGGCTCGAGGTGGACATGAGGAACGCACCGGCCGCGATCCCGGGGAAGTCGATGAGGAACCGCTGCGTGATCGCGCCGCCCATCGACACACCGCCGACGAACGGCCTCGACAGGCCGAGCGCCGCGATCAGGCCGGCGAGGTCGCGCGCGTGCATCTCCGGCGTGTACGGCACATCGGGCTTGTCCGACTCGCCGTGGCCCCGAACGTCCCACGCGAGGACGGCGTAGCGCTTCGACAGCTCGGCGATGTCGTCATCCCAGTTGTGGAGCGAACCGCCCATGCCGTGCGTCAGGATCAGCACGCGCTGCGTCGAAGGATCGCCGGTCAGCTCGTAGTTGATCGAGAGCTCGTCGTTCACCAGTACGCGCATGTGCAGCCTCCCTCAGTCTCGGCCAGAGCGAGACGGAGCGTAGCGGGTTCCGCGGACGAACGGGCGAGAGGAGTCAAAGCCATCACCCTGCCCTCTCCCCCTCGAGGGGGGCGAGGGTTCTGAGCTGAACTAGCGAGTGCCGCCGGCGTCGGGCTCGTCGCGCTGCTGGCGCAGGAAGCTCTCGATGCCCTCGAGGATCTCCTCGCTCGGCGGCAGCTCGGCGCTGGGCGCCTGGGGCTCGGAGCGCATGGCGGTCGACTCGTCAGCGTCGTAGGTCTCTTCCATCTTGCGGATCTGCTCGCGGAGCAGGTCGGGGTCGCCGACCTGACCGAGGGCGTTCGCCGTCTGCTGATCGAACGACGCCACCTCGCCGAGCAACGGCTCGATCGCGGTATGTGCGCCCAGCGCACGGTCGAGGTGCTGGACCAGCGCGACGATCGCGCGCGGGTTCGGGCCGGTGTTGATGTAGCCCGGCACGAGGGCGGTCAGGCGACCCGTGGCGTAGCCCAGCGAGCGCAGGTGCAGCATGAGCACGGTCTGGATGCCCGTCGGCCCCTGGTACTGCGACTTCTCCGACGGGCGGCCGATGAGCTCCTCGAAGTACGCGTCCGCGTCGCCGAGGAGCACGGGAGCCGGGCGGGTGTGCGGCACCATCGCCGGGCGCGAGCCGAGGGCGATGAAGTGCTTCGAGCCGATCTGCTCCATGAAGTCCGCGACGACGTCCGCGTACTCCTTCCAGGCGAGGCTCGGCTCGCGCCCGGCGATCAGCACCACGTCACGGCTGCTCCCGGTCGGCGTGGCGACATGGAACCGCGTGCCCGGCCAGCGGATCGACCGCTCGCCGTTGCGCAGGCGCACACGCGGGCGCGCGACGGTCAGGTCGTAGAACTTGTCCGGGTCGACGTTCGCGACCTCGTTCCCGTGCCACTCGGAGCGGACGTAGCGGATCGCACCCATGGCCGAGCCGGAGCCATCGCTCCAGCCCCAGAACGCACCTACCACCAGCGGGTCGCGCAGATCCTTCAGCTCACCGGTCAGTTGCAGCGAATCGTGCATGGGAGGCACCTTACGTCTGCGAGTTGCGTCTGCGAGCGGTGCGATTCGTACGCACCTGTTATCATCATCCCACCGCCGCCTATGTCGAAGGGGGCCTGAGAGGTCCCGACACGGTAACAGGCGCGCCGCCGTCGGGCACGAGGGCATCGTCTTCCCTCTGCGCCAGACTCCCGGCAAGATGGCAATCCCCGCCGAGGCACGCTGCCCGGCTCGGAGAGCGGCGGTCGGCGTGTCCTCCAACGACCCCGGTACCGTCCCCCAGCCGTCCGAGGCAACCTCGGATGCCCCTCCGCGGCAGGTCGAGCGGCACCCGTACCGCTGGGTGATCATCGGACAGATCTGGCTGCACTCGATGCTCGCCCAGATCACCACCACCGGCCTCGGCGTCCTGCTCCTCGGCATCTCGACCGAACTCGGCCTGGGGCCCGGCGAATCGGGCTGGCTGGGCGCGACGCGCACGGCGGGCGCGCTCATCGTCTTCCCTATGTCGTTCGTGCTGGTGCGCTTCGCCCCGAAACGCCTGTACGGCGCACTCACATTCGGCCTCGGCCTGTCGATGGTGCTGGGTGGCTTCGCTCCGGGATTCTGGACGCTCTTCGCCTGCCAGGTGGCGTTCTCGCTGTGCTTCACGCTGGCGCAGGTACCGGTCAGTCTCCTGCGCACGCAGTGGATCCCGTCGCGTGAGCTTGGCCGAGTGTGGGGGACGGGCAACGCGCTGAACGCTGTGGCACAGATGAGCGTGCTGGTCGGTGTCCCGCTGGTGCTCGGCATCCTCGGCGGGTGGCGCGGTGTGCTGCAGGGCGGCGGGGTGGTGATGCTGATCGCCGCGGCGGCGTGGCAGGTCACCGGCCGCGAGCGCGCCGAGGAGCACGCGGCAGGGCCGCAGTCCAGCTTCGCCGCGATCCGCCGCCCCGAGTACTACATCCTCGGCCTTGCGTCCGTGGGGGGCGCCATGTCGTACCTCGCCTGCCTGTTCTTCCTGCCGGTCTTCCTGGTGCAGGAGCGGGGGCTTTCGCTGCAGACCGCCGGGCTGATCTCGGGGATCCTCCCGGCGGCCGGCCTGATCTCGAACGTCTCGGCGGGCTTCCTCTCGGACCGCGTCGGGCTGCGCAAGCCGTTCATCTGGCCCTCCGGCCTGCTCCTGCCGCCGCTCTACTTCCTCGCCGTCTCGCCCATCCCCGTCTGGGCGCTCTTGCTGGTCGTGAGCCTGGTCGGGTTCTTCGCGTGGCAGCCGTTCCCCGCGATCAGCTCGATTTCGTTCGAACTGCCCGGCGTGCGGCCATCAGACATCGCCGTCGGAGCGGCGCTGATGCAGATGATCTCCGGCGTGGGCATCATCTGCGGCCCGATCATCGTCGGGCAGATCGCGGAGGCGACGGGGTCTCTTCGGCCCGGCATCATCGCCGTCGGCATCTTCCCGGTGCTCTTCGCGGTGACCTGCCTCTGGCTCCCCGACACCGGCCCGAAGGCGCGCCCCACGCGCTAGGATGCCCCCGCCCCTTCGTGTACACGGAACAGGACACCTCGATGACCCGCGGCATCGACATGCACACGCACTTCGTCCCCAAGTCCTTCCCCGCGTATGCGGGCGGTGAGACGGCGTGCCCGTGGCCTTCGATGCAGATCGAGGGCGGCAACGCGAACGTGATCATCAACGGCGTGAACTACCGGACGGTGCCAGACACCTCGTGGGACGGCGCGAAGCGCACTGCCGAGATGGACGCGAGCGGACTGCGCCGGCAAGTCGTCTCGCCGATGCCCGAACTGCTGTCGTACTGGATGACGCCGCGCGACGGCGCCGCCCTCGTCGGCCACGTGAACGAGGAGATCGCGGCGCTGTCGGATGCGCACCCCGACCGCTTCAGCGGCATCGGCGGCGTTCCGTTGCAAGACGTGGACCTCGCGATTCGCGCGCTCGAGGAGATCCGCGCGACGGGACGCCTCGCTGGCGTCGAGATCGCGACGCACGTGAACGGCACGTCGATCGGTGACCCGCGGTTCGAGCCATTCTTCGCGGCCGCGGAGCGCCTCGACCTGCCGATCTTCGTGCACGGACTGCGGCCCGCGGGCGCCGATCGGCTGATCGGGCGCGGCCTCGATCAAACGGTCGCGTTCCCCGGCGACGTCGCGCTCGCGATCGCATCGATGATCACGGGCGGCACGATGGAGGCGCACCCGGCGCTCAAGATCGCGTTCTCGCACGGCGGCGGGGCGATGGCGATCCTCGTGGCGCGCATGGAGCAGGGCTGGAACACCGGCGGGACGATCCGCGACATGATCCCGCAGCCGCCCAGCGTCTACGCGCGCCGCATGTACTACGACAGCGCTCTCTACAGCACGCCGGTGCTGCGGCTGGTGGTCGACACGTTCGGCGTGGACCGTGTGATGATCGGCACAGACTACCCGTTCGGCATCATGGACACCGACCCGCTCGGCACCATCGACGCGCTCGGCCTCGATGCCGCCTCCACGGCGCTGCTCGTCGAGGGCAACGCGCGCCGATTCTTCGGCATCGAGTAGCCGCGCACAAAGAAACGCGTGCGGCCTTTCGACCGCACGCGCTACGAAGCGGCGTGGCTTTCGTTCGCTGTCTCGGTCCGTTGGTGTGCGCTCCGGCGCAGGCTCCGTCGGTCGAGGCGTGTCGGGATTGCTGTTGTGATCCTCGGAGGTGCCGGGCTTGGCCTCGGCCTCAGTCTCATCAGCGGGATGCTGGAGTGGGTGCCAGGCGCAAGTGGCGTGAAGAGCGGCTTCACCGACGCCGCGGGCCGGACCCTCGTGCTGACCGCCGATCGAGGCACGCGTCTCTACGCAGTGGTGATGAACGACCCGCAGCGCGAGGCGGACGCCGCGAACCTGATGGAATGGGGCTTCGCGAACCACGACTGGGGCCGGGGCGCACCGACGGCAACCGTCGCCGAACTCTCCAACGCCGCGCCTTCGACGGTCGAGGCGACCGACGGCAGCACGGACGTGATCCGCGCTGCACGCGCCGGAACCTAGCGAACGGGCGGCGCCGCGCGATGCGAGGGTCCCGCTGGCGCCGCCCGCCCTTCACTGCCGAACGCGCGTGACGCGCGCCGGAGCGATCAACTGGACGAGCGGAAGAGGTCCGGTCGTCCGGGCGGACTACTTCTTGTCGTCGCTGTACTCAGCGATCTTGTCCTTCGCGTCGCCCATCGCACCCTGGGCCTTGCCCTTGGCCTGCTGCGCCGCGCCTTCGACTTCCATCTCGGTGTTGTTGATCGCGTCGCCGATGCCGCGCTTGGCGGCGCCCATCGCCTCGTTCGCCTTGCCCTTGATCTTGCCTTCGGTACCACTCATCGGTGGCTCCTTTCGTGCGCGTTCGATGAGACGAGGATGCGCGTCACCGCGTGCATCTCCGGCAACGATCGTTGCCCGCGCAGTGGCAAGCGCGTAACAGGCGGATGTGCGCTGATCCTGCAAGTCTGTGGACAGGGCGCTCGATCGGTTTTCGCGACGGTGCGACCAACCGGCGTGGCGCGTGCGTCGCGCGTGCCTCGATACGGTGCGTCGGCTGGCGACACGGTCGGCCCTCGGAGGATCCGAGGTCACTCAGAGTCAGCCGAGGGAGTACCCATGTCAGTCATCGAGAAGTCGATCGAGGTCGATGCGCCGCTTCAGGCGACCTACAACCAGTGGACGCAGTTCCAAGAGTTCCCGGAGTTCATGGAAGGCGTGGAGCGAGTGCGACAGCTCGCCCCTGACCGACTGCACTGGGTCGCCGACATCGGCGGACACGTGAAGGAATGGGAAGCGCTCATCGTGGACCAGAAGCCCGACGAGCGGATCTCCTGGCGCAGCGAGGACGGCGCGGCGAACGACGGAGTCGTCACGTTTCACTCTGAGGCGACCACACACGCGTTGATCTGACGATCGAGTACCACCCCCAGGGATTCGCCGAAAACGTGGGTGACGTGCTGGGCTTCATGAGCCGCCGCGTGGAGGGTGACCTCGAGCGGTTCAAGGAGTTCCTCGAGCGGCGGGGCCGAGAGACAGGGGGGTGGCGCGGCACGATCTAGCGCGTCGCGCGCGAACGATAGGGAGGGGGCGGTGGAGTGTCCACCACCCCTTTGCGGTGTCCGCGATCTCGGAGGGTCTGGGCCCAGTGAGGCCCGGATGCTGTTGAACCGGTCGGGGATACCCCGTGGCGCAACATCCGGGCCTGTCTCGTCCGTGAGGACGATCTGGGTGCGATGCGCTCACTGACGAAACTCGCGGCGGACGAGCTGAGCGAATCGAACGCAGTCAGCATGCTTCGTCCGAGATATCGATGGCGTTGCAGCCGATGTCACCACGCGACACGTCCGTCGCAATCACCATCGGCAGTTCGCACGAACGTCGCGCCTTCGTGAGCCCCGCCGCACCACCGTTACGCGTCCGCGACGGCACCGGGATGATGCTATGCGCCACGCAGGAAAGGATTGGTGTCACATGACCAATCGCATCGACGCTCACGTCGACCCGATCACGAACAACACCGAGGATCTCCGCACGCGCGAGCAGATCGAGCAGCAGGAAGCGGACAAGGTGATCGATCGCCAGCAGGATGTCGCGGGACGCCGCGAGAGCGCCGGTCAGCCCGGTGGCGACGAGGGACCCGAATCGAAGGCGGACGACAGCACGAATGCCTCGCAGGACGCTGGCTGGGCGAAACTCAGCAGCCCGGACGGCACCGTGGATCTCGGCCGAGGTCGCCTCCGCGTCTGGTTCGAGGCGCCCGGCAGCAAGCACGGCGTACGACACGCGCAGTTGAGTTCGTTCACGCTGGGGCCGACGGAGCCGCGTCGAGGTGAGACCGAGGCGATCTGCCCGGAGAAGGACAGCGAGAAGTACATCGCCACGATCACGGAGTACGACGCGGTACCTTCCGGCGAGAGCGTCGTCGTCCTCGACTGGCCGAACGATGAGTTACCCGCGTCGCTGCGCGAGCTCGGCGGCGAATAGAAGTGAGGGGATGCCTCGGCGTGGGTGGAGCACGAGGGGCGAGCGCCCGCACAAATACATCAAGGACAGTGAACTCGGAGACGGCGCTCGCCCCGCGCTCGCAAAGGACCTCGGCATCCAGGATGCGGCAGGATGCGCAAGGCAGAGTTCGTCCGCGCGATCGAGGCGAAACGCGGCTAGCCGCGCTCCGGTGGGTATAGGGACAACGTGACGAGGGCGGAGGGGAGTGAATGCGCTCCGGCCACCCTCGCCCATGTCAGGAACTCCTCGACCGCCGCCAGCGCGGCATCAGCATCCGTGCCATGCAACTCGAGGTGCGCGCGCAGGCCGAGCAGGTCGAGCGCGGTCAGCATCGCGAGACTCGGGCAGCCGCGCGCGATCGGTTCAGCACGCAACGCGGCGCGGAGGTGCACCTCGATCGCGTCGCGATCCTCGCGGCCCGCGATCGCCCCGAGGTACTGCGCGAGCGTCTCCTCGACGGGCGTATCCCAGGCGGCTCGGCTCTGCTCGTCCATGTGGCACAGCGTAGCGAACTGAGGTCGGCGAGACGCGATGGACGAGGCTCGCACGTCCGCATACCCTCCGCACGTTCCGCGGCACGTGAGCAGAGGGGATACGCATGCCGACCGTCGAAGTACTCGCCCAGGGGTTCATGACCGCCACCAGCGAGGGTGGGCTGGGCTTCTGCAGCGTCAACCTGATCCGCGGCGAGCACCTCACGCTCGTGGACGTCGGCCACCTCGCCCGTCGCGAGCTCGTGGTCGAGCGTCTCGCGGCGGTCGGCGTGAAGCCCGAGGAGATCGAGCGGGTCGTGCTGACGCACGCGCACTGGGATCACTCGCTCAATCTCCCGTTCTTCCCGAACGCCGAGGTCTTTATGAGCGCCGAGGAGTACGACTACACGCAGCATCCGCACGCGGGCGACTGGGCCACCCCGGCGTACATCGGCGACATGCTCAACCGGACCAAGAGCGTCCACCAGCTCCGCGACGGCGAGGAACTGGAGGCGGGCATCCGCGTGATGGCCGCGCCGGGGCACAGCCCTGGCAGCATGTGCGTCCTCGTGGAGACGGGCGAGGGCATCGTCGGCCTCGTCGGTGACGCGCTCCCCGGCCGCGCCGCCGCGCTGCTGCCCACGCCCACCGCGCGCATCGTCTTCTGGGACGAGGAAGAGGCCGAGCGGAGCGCGCGCAAGCTCCTCGACGCGTGCGAGCTCGTGTTCCCCGGCCACGACCGCCCGTTCCGGAACAACGCGCCCCGGTTCGACTACCTGGCCCCGCAGTCGATGACGCTGCTGAACCCGCCGCGCGACGAGGACGGCACGATCCACGGCTCGGTGAACCCCGGCGCGGTCGCCTTCGTCTCGCTGATCCAGCCAACGGCGAAGCGCAAGGCGTGACGCAGCGCCGGATCGATCGAGGCGACCTCCGACAGGGCCCCGGCGACCACCGCCGGGGCCCGTTTGTTCTGTGCTCCGGCGACCCTCAACGCATAAAAACCGGCGTATTATCTCCAGCACGCGACGGGCATTCCCCGCCGCAAGGAGGGAACGCACATGACCGAACCAACGTACTGGGCACGAACTGACACTCGCCTGTCGCGACGCGGCCTGCTCCGAGGGAGCGCAGTCGGCGCGGCGGGCCTCGCCGGCGCGGCGCTCATCGGCTGCTCCTCGGGGGGCGGGACGCAGGCTCCGGCGGGCACGGCGGTCTCCGGAACCCCGACGGCCGTCGCCAGCAATCAGCAGGCGAAGAAAGGCGGCACGCTCCGCATCGCCGGGCAGGCGACCGGGGACTTCCCAAGCCTGGACTACGACCGCACGAACGCCTCGGCGCTCGGCTCGCTCACCAACCTGACGGGCGTCAAGCTCACGCAGTGGGACGAGCGACCGAACAGCCCCGGCCCCGTGGAGAACGTCATCCCCGACCTCGCCGAGTCGTGGGAGACGCCCGACCAGGGCATCACCTGGAACTTCAAGCTGAGGAAGGGCGCCAAGACCTCCGACGGTCTCGAGGCGAAGGCGGAGGACGTCGTCTGGTCGCTCGAACGGCAGGCGAACATCAGGACGCCCCAGGGCCTCCTGGAGGGCAACCTTCCCGACATGTACACGGCGAAGAAGCCGAACGCCACGGCGATCGACGACTACACCGTCCAGATCAAACTGAAGACTCCCGACGCGGACTTTCTCGCGCTCATGGGCTCACACTGGTGGAGCGTCGAACACAAGGACGTCATCACCAAGAAGGGCGCGGACCTCGGCAAGACCGCTCCGGGCTGGGGCGACATCACCGGGGTCGACCAGATCCGCGGTGCCGGCCCGTACTACCCCACGGAGTACATCCCGGCCTCCGGCTTCAAGATGAAGCGGAACCCGAACTTCTACGACAGCAATCTCGCGTACCTCGACGGCATCGACCATCCGTTCATCCTCGATCCGGCGGCCGCCTCGGCGGCGCTCCAGGCCGGGCAACTGGACGCCTTCGGCCCGCTGACGCCGTTCTCGACCCAGCAGGGCCTGGAACTGCAGAAGTCGGACA
The DNA here is from genome assembly GCA_945888895.1 of Dehalococcoides mccartyi. Classification (GTDB taxonomy): domain Bacteria; phylum Chloroflexota; class Dehalococcoidia; order UBA2979; family UBA2979; genus SHYQ01. The sequence continues at coordinate 16,098 of CAMDAY010000020.1, forward strand.
AGCTGCAGGTCGACTGGCAGCCCTGCATGGTGTGGAACCCGTGGGAGTTCGACCACACTCGCGAGCCGTTCAACGACGTGCGCGTCCGCCGCGCCGTCGCGCTCGCTGTGGACCGACCCGGCTGGATCAAGAACTTGCTCCAGGGCCGGGGCCGCAACGCGGTGATGGTCCTGCCATGGCTCACCTTCTGGGGCATGGATCCCGCGAAGATGGGCGACGACGGCAAGTACTTCTCCGGTTATGACCCGGCGGAGGCGAAGAAGCTCCTGACGGCCGCCGGCAAGGAGAAGTTCACCTACACGGTGCAGAACTCGAACATCGGCGCGTACACCGCCACGTACCCGTTCACGGACCTGATGGCCTCGCAGCTCGCGCAGGTCGGGATCACGCAGAAGCAGGTCATCATCGACTACGCAGCCCACCTCACGAAGTGGGCGCCCGAGGTCGACGGCGGCGTGCGGCAGGGCTTCATCGTGCGCCCGGACATCCAGTCGTACGCCTATGCGCAGGTCGGCCTGACCAGCGATCTGAACGCGGGCAAGCCGATCTGGGGTGCGTTGAAGCAGGATCCGGAG